>JALSJG010000256.1 GCA_026989475.1 Thermaceae bacterium
GAAAACAGCGTGCTCTTCGACGACGTCGAGGTGGGTCGGCACGCGCGTTTGAAGAACGTCATCGTGGACAAGGAGGTGCGGATCCCGCCCGGGCTCGAGCTCGGCTACGACCTCGAGGCCGACCGCGCCCGGGGTCTTACCGTCACCCCCGGCGGGGTGGTGGTGGTACCCAAGGGGTACGTCTTCGAGTGAGGCCGGAGGGGGTCTTCGTCTACGGGACCTTGAAGTCCGGCGAGCGGGCGGCGGCCCTTGCCGAGTCGGTGGGCCTGGTGCTCAGGCTGCCGGCGGTGGCCAAGGGGCTTTTGCTCTACGCCCTTCCCGGGGGCTATCCGGCAGCGGTGTTCGGCCCCGGCGAGGTGGTGGGCGAGTTCTTGACCTTTGCGGACCTGAAGGCGGCGCTCCGGGTCCTCGACGCGTACGAGGAGGTGGGCGAGGAGTACCAAAGGCGGGTGCTCGAGGTGCAAACCCCCCTGGGTCCCCGCCTTGCCTGGGTCTACGTCTACCCCGACGAGGCGGCGGTGCGCCGGGCAGGGGGAAGGCGGGTTTTAGGTGGGCGCTGGACGGGATCTCTACCAAAAAAGCCTTAAGCCCAGGGGCGCGATGGAGTTTTTGAGCGAGCGGGTCTACCGCCCGCTTGCCCACGGGGTCGTCCGCCTCTTGCTCGGGACCCCCGTTCGCCCCGAGCACCTGGTGCTCTTGCAGGGCGTGCTCGGGGCCCTCGCCGCCCTCTTGCTCGCCCGCGGGGCCGATCCCTGGGCCGCGGGCTTGCTGGTCTTCCGGGCGATCCTCGATAACGCCGACGGCCAGCTCGCCCGGGCCCGGGGCGAGACGAGCCAGCTTGGGCGCTACCTCGATACCGAGGTGGACCTTGTGACCAACCTGCTCCTCTTTCTCGCCCTCGGGTACCGGAGCCAGAGCCCGGGGCTCGCCGTGCTCGGCTTTTTCCTGCTCGTCCTCCTGCTCTCCGCCGACTACGCGGCGAACTCCCCGAAGGACCTCCCTAAGACCCGGGGCGCGGAGCCCTGGGCGAGCGGGCTCGAGCGCTTCTACCGAGCCTTCTTCGGACCCCAGGACGCCTTCTTCGGGCGGCTTTTCGCCCGGGGCCTTTCCCCTTGGTACCGCACTTGGCTTGCAAACCTCGGGCTTTCCACCCAGCACACCGTGCTCGCCCTTTGGCTGCTTTTGGGGAAACCCGAGCTTTACCTCCTTTGGGTCGTGCTCGTCTTTTTGCTCTCGCTTTTTGGGTATCTTTTCCTCGTATGGCGCACCCCATCCCCACCGTCGCCGCCCTCGCGGTGAGCCCCCGGGGGCGGGTGCTGCTCGTGCGCACCGCGAAGTGGCGGGGGCTTTGGGGCGTTCCCGGCGGGAAGATCGAGTACGGGGAGCGGATGGAGGAGGCGCTCCTCCGCGAATTCGCCGAGGAGGTGGGGCTTGCCCTTTCCGACGTGCGCTTTGCTTTGCTCCAGGAGATGATCGAGGACCCCGCCTTCCATAAGCCCGCCCACTTCATCCTGATCAACTACTTCGCCCGGGCGGACTCGGAGGCGGTGCGGCCGAACGAGGAGATCGCCGAGTGGGCCTGGGTTTCGCCCCGGGAGGCGCTCGGGTACCCCTTGAACGTCTACACCGAGCGGCTCCTCCGGGCCTACGAGGAGGTGCGGCCCTATGGCTAGGCGGGCGCTGGTCACCGGCTCGGCCCGGGGGATCGGCCGGGCGGTGTTGCTCGCCCTCGCCGAGGCGGGGCTTGAGGTCGCCGTGCACTTCCGGAAAAGCCGCAAGGACGCCGAGGCCACCCGGCGAGAGGCCGAGGCCCGGGGCGTCCGGGCGGTGCTCGTACAGGGCGACGTCGCGCACCCCAAGGGGGCGGCCGCGGTGGTGGAGGCCGCCGCGGGAGCCCTCGGCGGGCTCGACGTGCTGGTCCATAACGTCGGCGATTACCTCTATAAGCCGATCGAGGAGGTGGGCCCCGGGGAGTGGCGGGAGATCCTCGCCTCCAACCTCGACTCGGCGTTCTACCTTACCCAGGCGGCGCTTCCCTACCTCAGGGAAGGGGGGGAGGCGAAGCGGGTCGTCTACCTCGGCTACGCCGGGGCCGGGCAGATCGCCGCCAAGCCCGCGATCGCGCCCTACTTCATCGCCAAGACCGGGGTGGTGCTGCTTGCCAAGGCCTACGCCCGGCGCTTTGCCGAAGAGGGGATCACCTTCAACGTGGTCGCCCCCGGGGTGGCGGAGAACTCGGTTTCGAAGCCGCTTCGGGAGATTCCCATGGGGCGGGTCGCGCGCCTTGAAGAGGTGGCGCGGGCGGTTTCCTTTTTCGTGGACGAGGCTTCCGGATACCTGACCGGGCAGGTGCTCGAGGTCGCCGGCGGCTGGAACCTGTAGGAGGACGCGGGATGCCGGAGAAGAAAGCGGTGGAGCTGGAGGATACCGGGCTCGTCTTCGAGACCGAGCTTGACCTTGGGGGGATGGAACCCCTCGTTCGCCAGTGGCTTGCCTTGATCGGAGAGGACCCCGAGCGCGAGGGCCTGCTCGACACCCCGGCGCGGGTCGCCCGGGCCTGGGCCTTCCTCACCCGGGGCTACCGGCAGCGCCTCGAGGAGGTGGTCAACGACGCCCTCTTCGAGGCCGGGGGTTCGGAGATGGTGGTGGTGAAGGGGATCGAGTTCTACTCGATGTGCGAACACCACCTCCTGCCCTTCTTTGGCCAGGTGCACATCGGCTATATCCCGAGAAAGAAGGTGCTCGGCCTGTCCAAGTTCGCGCGCATCGTGGAGATGTACGCGAGAAGGCTCCAGATCCAGGAACGGCTCGCCACCCAGATCGCCGACGCGATCGAGCGGGTGGTCGAGCCCGAGGGGGTGGCGGTGGTGGTGGAGGGGGTGCACCTTTGCATGATGATGCGGGGCGTCGAAAAGCAGCACTCCGCCGCCACCACCAGCGCCATGCGCGGGATCTTCAAGACCGACGCCAAGACCCGGGAGGAGTTTTTGAGCCTGATCCGTTAGGATCGGGCGGACGGCACTCGGGCGGTACCAGCGCGGGGGCCGGCCCCCCTTGGATCCGGACCTCGAACTCGGCGTCCCCCACCCCCTCGACGTGGAGCCGGGCGGTGCCGGATACCGCCCCGGCGGGCACCCGTGCCTGTAGGGTGGCGGGATCGCGCTCCCGGGTCAGCTCGACCGGGGCGGGAAGCCCTTCCGGCAGGATCAGGTAGTTGGTGCCGTTGGACCAGGCTTCGGCGGTGCCGAAGTCGTTTCCTTTGAGGATGAAGAAGTCCCCCGCTCGCAAGGTGCAGCGGGCGAGCGGGGGCTCGCTATCGAGAATGCGAAGGCTTCCGGTCGTGCGGAAGGTCGGGGACTGGCTGCAGGCGGCCAGTCCCAGCAGGAGCAGGAAAGCCGCTCCGAGGGTTTTCCTTGGTTTCATGGTGCTTCCTCCTTTCCGGTGACCACCTCGATGACCGCGGGCTCGAGCGTTCGCCCGTCGGCGATCGGGGTCAGTCGCAGCGGCCCCGGGCGGTCGGCCCGCACCCGGCCCCGCCAGCGGTAGCCGTCCTCGCTTTGGAGCTCGATCTCCCTTCCGTCCGCCCGCTTGAGGATCAGGGAACGGGCGCGGAAGCGGAGCTCGACCCGAATCGCGAAGGTCCCCGCTTTGGCCCTCAGGGGCTCGATGCGGTAGGGTTTTCCAGGAACCACGGTGGCGAAGGCGATGGTTTCGGCCAGCTTGCCGGCTCCCTCGGCCCGGACCTTGAGCGCCAGGGGGCCAGGCCCGATCCCCTCGGGAATCCGCGCCCGACCCTCAAAGCGCCCTTCCGCCACGGCCTGGAGGGGGACGGTGGTCCCGTTCGGGAACTCCACCCAGACGCGCTCCGCGGTACCGGTGATCAGGGCGCGGATCTCAAGCTCACCCCCGGCGACCGCGGTGGGCTGGGGGAGATGGGCAAAGACCGAGAGGGTGCCCGGCTCGAAGGTGGTGGCGAGCTTCTTGGGCGGCGGGGCGGCGCCGAGGGCGAGCTCCTCCGGGTAGCGGCCGGGGGCGAGCGCCACCTCGAGGGGTTCCCCGGTGGCCCGGTAGCGGGGCGGGAGACTCGCGGGATCGGGGGCAAAGCGCGTGGTTCCCGGCAGCAGTCCACCGATCAGGGCCCGGCCCTCGGCGTCGGCGCGTACCGTTCGGCTTCCGGCTCGTCCCTCGATCCGGATCCCGGCGTAGGGGATGCCCGGCTCTCCAGGGTCGGGGCGACCGTTGTGGTTGGCGTCGTGGTAGACCCAAACGGCGACCTGCGCCGTTCGGGCCAGGGGGAGGTCGAGAAGATGCCGCTCGTCCTGGCGTACCTCGACGGTAATCTCCCGGTAGAGGGCGAGATCCGCGGGAAGGTTACCGAGGCGGACGGGGTAGCGGCCGGGGCGGACCCGGAGCGCGAAGCGTCCCCGGGCGTCGCTCTCCGCCCGGGCCCTTCCCAGCAGGACGCGCACCCCCGCGAGCGGCGCCTCTTCCGGATCCCGCAGGCCGTTTTGGTTTTCGTCGACGAAGACCTGACCGGACACCAGGCCTTCCCTCCTCCCGCCGAAGGCTCGCACCACCGGATCGGGGGTGGCGAAGCGCTCCCGGAACCCGAAGGCGAGGCCGAGCTGAAAGCGGTGCTCGAGCTCCCCGCTGCCCTCGCCCAGGCCGTCGCGGTCGAGCAGGGTATACCCGAGGCGAAGGCCCAGGGGTCCGCCCCCGATCTTTTCCAGGATCAGCCCGGCCCGGAACCGGTCGATGGGGACGGGCTCCTCGCTCCTCTGAAACCCCACGAAGCTCCGTAGGCCCCCGCCCCAGCGCCGTTCCCAGCTGGCCCGGTAGACCGTGCGCTTTTCCTCGCGGCGGTAGGCGAGCTCGAAGCGGTCGTCCGGCCCCGGTTGCAGCGCCAGGGTCACCGACCCGGTGAGGGCTGGGTCCCCGACGACGTAGCTGAGACGCGTGGTGAGGCTGTAGGAAAGACTTCTCGCCCCGAGGCTGAAGCGGAGGGCGTGGGTGGTCTCGCCGGTAGCCCAGCGGTAGCCGAGCCGGTAGCCGAGCCCGAGCTGCACCCGGTTTCCGCCCCCGATACCGGTCAGGTAGTTGAGGCTGGGGGCGAGCTCGAGCCGCCACGGCTTTTCCGGTTCCCGTACGACCCCCGCGTCCATCTGGAGGACGGAGCCGGGCCCCGGCACCGCCACCGCGGTGGCGAAGATCCGGTAACGATCGCCCCCGGGATCGGTGCGGTAGTTGAAGGCGCCGCGGATGCCGAAGGGATAGAAGTGCCGCATGCCGCCGGAGAGGCTCGCGGCGTAGAGGCCGATCTGGGGGGCGAGGGTGAAGCCCGCCACCAGGTTGTGGGCGGGTCCACGCCAGACGAGCTCCGGGCGGGCGGCGAAGACGCCGCGGTAGGCCCGCTCACCCTGGTCGCCCGCGTACTGGCCGGCGAGCCGCAGCGACCAGCCGCCCCCGAGCGGCCGGACGTGCCGGACGGATAGGCGTTCGCTGCGCCGCCCCTCGAGGTAGCGGAGCTGCCCCGCAAGCTGCAGGTTGAGTTCCCGTCGGGCGCTGGAGAGGCCGGCGTTGATCAGGAATTCGCGCAGGTCGTAGCGGGTTAGGGCGCCGAGCTCGTACCGCCAGCTCCCCGGTTGCAAGCTGAAGCCGAGGGAGGCGCGGCGGTCCCCGAGGGTGAGCGCGGTGCGCCAGCCCTCGCCGCTGAGCTCGGCTTCCAGGCTCCGGGGAGGCTCCGGCCAGATCGCCTCCTCGCTCCTTTCGATCGGGTTGGTCCGGGCTCGGATCGCCGCGAAATCGGAGAGCTCGCCCTCCAGGTGGGGAGCAAGCCCGTAGTCGAATCGCCAGCCCGAGAGCCGACCCTCCTTGAGCCCCACCCCGAGGCCCACGCTGCCCGAGAGCCGGAAGCGCAGGGTGGGCTCGCCATCGCCGGCGATCCCGCCCCCGGGCGGTGACCAGCGGGTCAGCGTGCGGGCGCGGGCGATCGGTCCGTAGCGGGATCGGGCCTCGACCCAGGTGGACATCTGGTAGCCCGGGGAGATGCGTTCCTCGGGCCGGAGCCCGAGGCGCAGGGTGGCGTAGGCGGTCTCCCCGGGCTCGAGCTCGAGCACCGCCGGCTCGATCACCGCGAGCCCCGTGTTCGCCCGGGCCCGGAGCTCCACCCGGTCGGTCCGGTTGCCGCGGTTGGTGACCGTGACCCGGATCGCCACCGGCTCCCCCACGACCCCCTCGGTCTCCGGTTCCACGTGGAGGGCGAGGGCGGGGCGGTGGAGCACGGTGACCCGCCCCTCGGCCGGGAGGCACCCGCTTCCCTCGGGGCAGAAGCGGAGGATCACGGGATAGGACCGGCCCGCGAGGGCAGTCTCCGGTACCCGGAGGGTGACCACCACCGGCGTGCGCGGAGGGGTGAGGACGATCCGTTCGGGGAGGGCCAGGGGAAGCCAGCCCTCGGGGGCCCCAAGCTCCAGCCGGCCGGCCCCGCTGCCCTCGATCTGGAAGAACAGCGTGGCGTAGTCGCCGGGACCCGCCTCCACCCGCGGCGGAAGCCCGAACCGGATGGGGTTTTGGGCTTCAGCCAAAAGGACCGAAAGGAGCAGGAGGGCGAAAGCGGCGCGCATCTCAAGGACCGAGAATGCCCGTGATGGCCACGTTGAGCGCGTACGCGCCGGCGGGTTCGTTGCCCCTGAGCTCGAGCACGAACTCGATGCGGAGTTCCTGCCAGCCCCCGGTGGGGCCCGACCCGGTATAGAAGAGCACCGGGTTGGCGCTGCCCCGGAGCCAGGGGCCCCGATCCATCCGGAAGAGGATCCGGTCCGGAGGTAGCGGCGGACCTCCGGCCTCGGGCTGGAACTCCGATACCGAAAGCAGCAGGTTCCAGGTACCCGGATGGTTGACGAAGACCTGCACCGGCAGGATCCCGCCCTCGGGGACGGTGGCCCGGTAACGGGCGGGGAACCGCTCCGGTGGGTAGTCCTCCAGCCCGAGCTCGAAGGCGATCCGGGTGGTCGGGGTGCGCAGCGCGATCGCCTCGGGGATCACCGTTTGTACGTACCAGCTGGCCTGGGCCAGGACCACCAGGAGTCCGGGAAGCAGCCCGAACGCGATCCTGAGCACCTCTTACCTCCCTTCCCCGGAACCGGAACGCGGGGCTTTGAGCGGCGATTCCAGGCGGAAGACGGTCTGCCCGGCGACGTCCACCTCGGGGTCGCCGTAGTTGAGCACCGCCAGCACCGCGTAGTCCCCCGGCGGAACCGGCCCGTAAAAGCGGGCAAGGAGCAGCCGTTGACTGCCGGGCAGGACCACGGTCCGCTCGATCTCGACCCTGCCGACCACCTCCCCGCGGTCGTTGCGTACCTCGATGCGGCCGGTCACGGCCTGGACCGCGTTTCCGGTGTTGGCGTACTGCACCGCGATGACCACGGGTTTTTCGGGGTCCGACGGGGGGGTCGCCGAGAGCCCTAGGATCCTCCCCTCCCTCACCAGCTCGGGGAGGTTGACGTAGATCGTGTGGGCGACCCGGATCCGGAAGGCGGCGAGCTTCTCGCCCGGTTGGAGGTTCGGGTTTTCCCCGAGCAGGAAGAGCGCCGCCCAGTGGGTTCCCGGGGCGGCGTTCTCCGGAACCCGGATGGTGTAGCGCACCTCGGCGCGGCCCTTTCCCTCCAGGCGGAAGCTCGGGGGGTCGAAGGTGATCCAGGGCGCCGCGCTTTGGGGCAGGCTGCCGGGCTCGAGGAACAGGGGCTGGCCGTCCGGCTGGTAGGTCCAGTCGCCCAGCGAGACCCGGACCTCGACCGGGTCGGGGCTCGGGTTGAAGACCTGAAGGGTGAAGTTCAAAACCTCCCCGGGCCTCGCTTCAAAGAGTTTGGCGGGGGAGCTGATCGCCACCGCCGACTGGGCCAGGGCCGCGGTGGAGAGGGTCAGGAAGACGATCGCCGCGAGCAGTCTCATCATGGGCAGCCTCCCGGAAATGGAGTCGGGGCGGGCAATCTGCCCGCCCCGCTCCGGGTTTAGAACTGGGCGTCGGCGGAGAAGAGGGTGTAGGTCAGATCCGCCTGGTTCTCGCCGTACTTGTCGGCGTTGACCTTGACCGCGAGGACCACCAGGACGTCGAGCCAGCTCTTCCCGGTACACTCCTCGGGCACGTCGTCGCCGATGGTGTGGAGGCCGGTGGGACCGAAGTTCATGGTCTTGGGGATGAGGTGGCGCAGGGCGCCGTCGGGCAGGTCGTAGAGACCGGTGGCCTGCCCGAAGGTGGAGCAGAGGTTGCCCTGGATGTAGAGGTGCTCGATCCCCTGGTCGGTGGTGTCGTTGCGCTCGACCACGAGGTCCCAGTAGCTCCAGTTGGAGAAGATCTGGAGGACGAAGGTCTTGTAGCAGACGAAGTAGCCCTTGGAGCCCTCGACCAGCTCACCCTCTTCGTCGAGCTCGATCGGGGGGTAGGAGTCGACGGTGCCGAAGCCCACCGGCTGGATGTTCGGCCAGGCCAGGGTCTGGTAGTAGGTCCCGCCCGGCTTGACCTGGG
>JALSJG010000257.1 GCA_026989475.1 Thermaceae bacterium
GTGATCACCCAGTCGCCGGTGATGCGGGCCTTTTCTTTGAGGGTCTGGGCGTCGTAGACGACGATGAAGGTCGGGGTGTCGACGTTGCCCCAGGCCGAGACCCAGAACTCGGTGCCGTCCTTGTTGAACTCGATGTGCACCATCCGGGCCTTCTTCTCAAGCGCGCCCGGCACCTGCCAGCAGACGGGGTCCTTCTCCAGGTCGTCCTTCTGCCAGGCGCAGAGGGTCGCGTTGGCCTCGGGCGTGGGGGCCACCGGGAAGTCCACGATCAACCAGGGGCTTTTGGGGTGGGTCTTGATGAAGAGGTTGCCCGGGTAGGGCGCCTCGATCATCTTGACCACCTTCCAGGCGTACTCGGGGTGGCCTTCGGGATCGGTTCCGATCACCGCGATCTTGTTGTCCTTGATGTGGCCGGTGGCCCAGACCGGACCGTACTTGGGATGCACCCAGTTGGCGCCGCGGCCGGGGTGGGGCTTGTCGCCCACCGGGATGCTGGCGACGAACTCGCGGGTCTGGGCGTCGATGACCACGATCTTCTTCTCGGCGTTGGCGGCCACCAGGAAGTAGCGCTTCGACCGGTCCCAGCCGCCGTCGTGGAGGAAGCGCTCGGTGTCGATCACGGTGATGCTGACCGGTCGGCCCTTCTTGTCGATCTTGTCGTAGTCCACCAGCCAGGTCTGGCCCGCCTCCTTGATGTTGACGATCCACTCGGGGCTGAAGTGGGAGCTCACGATCGAGGCCACGCGGTTTTCCCGGAGGAACTCGCCCTGGCTTTTGACGTAGCCCTGGGTGGAGACCATCTTGAGGGGCTCGAGGGTCTGGCCGTCCACCACCAGGAAGGCGCTCGGCCAGTAGCAGCCGACGATCGCGTACTTGCCCTCGTAGCCCTCGTACTTCGAGGTGTCGATCGAGCGGGCGTCGAGGCAGGCGCGCATCTCGGCCACGACCTGGGGCTTTTCCATCCAGAGGTCGATGATCTTCGCCCAGCCGTCGCGGCCGATGGTGTAGAAGTAGCGGCCGTCCTTCGAGGAGCGGAGGATGTGGGTGGCGTAGCCGGTGGGCAGGATCGTGACCAGCTCCTTGGTGTCGCCGTCGACGATCGCCACCTTACCCACGTCGCGGAGGATGACGCCGAAGTAGTTCTGCCAGTTGCGCTTGGTCTCGGGTGCCTTCGGGCGCTTCGCTACCGGGACCAGGACCCGCCAGGTGGCCTTGGCCTCGGCGAAGGTCCAGGGTGGGGGCTCGGGCACCGGATTCAGGAGGAACCGGGCCATAAGGTCAATTTCTTCGGGGGAGAGGATCCCCAGCTTACCCCAGGCGGGCATTCCCCCGTAACCGTTGGTGATGATGGTTTTCAGGAAGTCGATGCCCTTTCCTTGTTTGAGCAGCGTCTCGGGTTCCAGATTTTTCCCCGTCGCCCCCTTGCGCAATACTCCATGGCAGCCGGCGCACTGCTGGAAGTAGATCTCCTTGGCGCGCTCCATCTCCTCAGGGGTGAGCTTCGGTACCGCCTGCTGGGCCAGCGCAAAGACCCCGAGGAATACCGTGAACAGCCCTAGCCAAACGCGTCTCTTCATGCTTTACCACCTACCTTTCCCCACGCCGCGCCCGGAGATTCCGGTCAACCTAGCGCGAACGCGCAACCTCCTCCGGGGTTACCGAGCCGAAATCGTTGCCCCAGGCGGTGCGGATGTAGCTGACCACCGCCGCCGCCTTTTGGTCGTCGAGCTGGGCGGCAAAGGGGGGCATCGCAGTCCCCGGCTTGCCGTGGAGCACGGTCTTGATCACGTACTCGGCGTCTTTCAGGTTTTCGTTTCCCGCAAGCGCGGGGAAGGACGGGGGCATCCCCCGGCCGTCGGGCTGGTGACAGCTCGCGCAGAGCTGCTGGTAGAGGGCCTTGCCGTCGGCGAGTCCGGGAGTGGCCGGGGTTGGCTTCTCCGCTTTTGCTTGCACCTGGCCGGCGGCGGCCAGCGCCCCGCCGGGGATCGCGTGCTCGCCGTAGTAAGCGAGCCAGGTCGCGGTGCCGACGAAGATCAAAAAGAGCAGCACCGGGAGCAGCGCGTAGCGGAAGAAGTCGGGCCTGGCCGGGGCCTCGAGCTCGACGCTGTCCACCACGCGCACCTCGATCGGCGCCATGATCGGCGCCCGGGCGATATGCCCGGCGTAGACCGGGCCCCTACGGGCCACCTCGAAGACGTACTCGTGGCGGTCCACCGAGCCGTCGGCGTAGTGGACCACCGCGATCAGGTAGTGGGTGCCCTGGGCGAGCCCGGAGGGGTCGAGCTCGATGGTGAAGGGTGGTTTCTCCAAGACCGCGAAGGGCTCGTCCTGGTTGTCTAAAAAGACCTCGACGCGTGCGACATCCATCGGTCCTTACCCCCTTTCGGTGGCGACGTGCCGGCGGTGGAACTCGCGCACCGCCCACCAGGTCATCTGCGGGAGGAAGAGGTAGACGGCGCCCGCGAAAAGCATCAACCCGCTCCAGAACCGGTCGAGATGCCCGGAGAGCACCATGCCTCCGACGCCCCAGACCAAAAGGGCGGCGAAGACGTAGGAGAGCCAGATCAGGGAGCGCTTTCCGGCAATCATCCCGGCGGCGTAGAGGGAGGCGTAGACGCCGGCGGAGAAGACGAAGGTGAAGCCGTAGAGGATCATCGTCCCCAGGACCTGGGTCACCTCGTGGCTAGGCTGCATGGCCCTCCCTCCGTTTCCCGATGGTCAGGAGGTCGTAGACGAGCACCAGGTAGCCGGCGACGAAGATCCAGGCGAAGAGGTAGCGCCAGCCGAGGGTGTGGGTGTACCAGGGGTGGGTGTAGGACTGGATGAACGCGCTCCAGGTGCTCCCGAGCTCGGCCCGCTCGATCATCGTCTGGGAGAAGCCGGAGATGGTGAAGGAGCCGGCGATTCCCACGATCCCGAGGACCATGAGGGCGAGGGCCCAGCCCCAGTACCTGGAGTC
The DNA here is from genome assembly GCA_026989475.1 of Thermaceae bacterium. Lineage (GTDB taxonomy): Bacteria > Deinococcota > Deinococci > Deinococcales > Marinithermaceae > WFXV01. The sequence goes on from JALSJG010000257.1 coordinate 2,960, forward strand.
GAGCGGGATCATCACCGGCCGGCGCGCGTTCTGCACCGCGATGTAGATGAGCGTCATCACCGTGCCCACATAGGCCCCGAAGAAGGCCAGGTGGCCGTGGGCGGCGGCGAGCTGGGTGCCGTGGGAGTACATGTTGATCTGGGGCAGGGTCTGCATAAAGCCCCAAACGCCCGCCCCGATGAAGTTGCCAAAGGCCTGGGCGATGGCCCAGAAAAGCGCCGGCCGGTTCACCGTGTGCAGCCGGTGCGCGCCCGCGTCGTAGAGGGCGTGGACCACCATGGCGACGAGGGGCAGGGGCTCAAGCGCCGAGAAGAAACCGCCAAGCCCGATCCAGTACTCCGGGGTGCCGATCCAGAAGTAGTGGTGGCCGAGCCCCAGGATACCGGTGCCGAAGACCAGCGCGACCTCGAGGAAGAGCCAGGTCTCGATCAGCTTGCGGGGCGTGCCCAAGAGATACATCAGGCTCCAGCCCATGAGCACGCCGACCAGCACCTCCCAGGTGGCCTCGACCCAGAGGTGCACCACCCACCACCAGAGGTACTGGTCCATGGTGACGTTCACGGTGTAGTGCATCCCGGCGGTGTAGAGGGCGCCGAGGGCGACCAGGTCGAAGATGAGGACGCCGAGGAGCCCGGTGATCCGCCGGGCGGCCAGGGTGGTGGCGATGACGTTGTAGAGGAAGATCGCCACCCAGGCCACGATCGCGAGGTCGGCCCATCTTGGCGCCTCGATGTACTCGCGCCCTTCGTTGATGAACCAGAGGGTGAGGGCGTTGCCGGGACCGATCTGGACGAAGAGGTAGACGAGCACGACCACTCCTACCCCGGCGACGATCACCCACCAGATGAACTTGGCGAGCTTAATACCGACGACCTCGCGGCCGGTCTCTAAGGGAAGGAACCAGTAGACGCCGCCCATCAGCCCCACCAGGAGCCAGACGATCATCGCGTTGACGTGGAGGGTCCGGTTGGTCATGAAGGGGAGCTTGTCGAGGAGAAAGTCCGGGTTGATGTACTGGTAGGCGGCGATCAGCCCGAAGATGAGCTGGGCCCCGAAGAGAACGATGGCCACCGCGAAGTACGCGAGGGCTAGCTTCTGGGACTCGAAGAGTTCCTGGGCCTTGGGCCTTGCGAAGGAAGTCGCCATACCCACCTCCTTACTGGGCCACCGCGAAGCGCGGCGGGAAGCCGTTGGTGTCGATCGCCGACATCCACTTGAGGAAGGCGATCAGGGCCTTTAGCTCCTCGTCGGTGAAGCGCAGGTTGGGCATCTTCCGGGGCCCCTGCGGCATCGACGTCGGGTCCTTGAGCCAGGCCATCATCGCCTCTTCCCGGGTCTTGGCGCCGGTGAGGGGCATGATCCGCTCCTCCCACCAGGGGTCGAGCCAGGCCCGGGTGAGGTCGGTGGCGTAGTAGGCCCCGTTGCCCAGGATCTGGTGGCACTCCATGCAGTTCCGGGACTGGAGCGTCATCTTGCCCTTGTTGATGAGGTCGAAGGCCTCCTTTTGCGACCAGGTCTTTCCGAAGAAGCCGGTCTCGCGGCCGACGGCCGGTACCTGGCGGCGCTTTTCCGCGTCCCAGACCAGTTTGATCTCGTGGTTGATCACGGTCCAGTCGGGGATGCGGCCCGAGCCGGGGCGGACCTGGTCGGCGGTGTCGAAGGTGAGCCAGAGCAGGATGAAGGTCATGACCAGCGAGCTCACCACCGCCGCGTTCCGCCAGAAGGTGGGGGAGAGCCAGCCGTAGCCTCGGGAGAGGATCAGCGTAACAACGACGGAGAAGAAGATCGCCGCGACCGCGATTTCGATCCAGCTGTAATCCATGCCACCCCCTTTCGATGAAGAGCATGAGGGAATCGGCTCTGCCCGGCCATGACCGTGGTCATGGGGCAGATGTCCCTACGGCTCGCCGGTAATCGAATCCGGAATCGAGTTGATCCGGCCCGGGCTCGGATTTGGCGCGGGCGGATAGGCGAAGTGGAATGAGCTGCCGCCGGGCACGCCGCACACGGGCTCCTGCGGGCTCCGCTTCCAATCCAACGCTTTGCTCCCGCGGGCGTGGATGCAAAGGTGGCTCGTGGGGATTCGCGCTATGCTCGAAGGGTGAAGTTCGCCCACCTCCACCAGCACACCCAGTTCTCGCTCCTCGACGGGGCGGCCAAGCTCAAGGACCTTCTCGAGTGGGTCAAGGCCACGAGCCCCGAGTATCCCGCGCTCGCCATCACCGACCACGGCAACCTCTTCGGAGCGGTGGAGTTTTACCGGATGGCCCACAGGATGGGGGTCAAGCCGATCCTCGGCTACGAGGCCTACGTCGCCGCCGAGAGCCGCTTCGACCGCAAGCGGAGGAAGGGCCTGGACGGGGGCTACTACCACCTCACCCTGATCGCCAAGGACTTCAAGGGCTACCAGAACCTGGTCAAACTCGCGACCCGGGCCTACCTCGAGGGTTTTTACGAAAAGCCCCGGATTGACCGGGAGCTCCTTCGGGAGCACTCCGAGGGCCTGATCGCGCTCTCGGGGTGCCTGGGCTCGGAGATCAACCAGTTCATCCTGGCCGGGCGCGAGGACCTGGCCGAGGCGCGGCTCAACGAGTACCTCTCGATCTTCAAGGACAACTTCTTCATCGAGATCCAAAACCACGGGCTCAAGGAGCAGGCCCGGGTCAACGCGGTCTTGAAGGAGTTCGCGAAGAAGTATGGCCTTGGCATGGTGGCCACCAACGACGGCCACTACGTGAAAAAGGAGGATGCCGAGGCCCACGAGGTGCTGCTCGCGATCCAGTCGAAGGCGACCTGGGACGACCCCGACCGCTGGAGGTTCCCCTGCGACGAGTTCTACGTCAAGACCCCGGAGGAGATGCGAACAGCCCTTCCGCCCGAGGAGTGGGGGGACGAGGTCTTCGACAACACGGTCTTCATCGCCGAGATGGCGAACGTCGAGCTCCCGGTCGACGAGAAACGGCGCTACCGCATTCCGAAATACCCCACCCCCGAGGGCAAGACCGACGCCCAGCACCTCGCCGAGCTCACCTTTCGCGGCCTTGCCGAGCGCTACCCGGACCGCATCACCGAGGATTTCTACCGGAGGGTCCTCCGGGAGCTCGGGCACCCCACCCCCCACGGCGGGATCGAGGCGCTGGCTGAGCGGCTCGCGCTGCTTTCGCGGGAGGAAAGGAAGAAGCTCGCCGCCCGCTTGCCCGACCCCAAGGAGGTGCGGGAGTGGGACGCCGAGGGGATCTTGGCCCGGGCGCTTTTTGAGCTCGAGGTTATCGAGGACATGGGCTTTCCCGGCTATTTCCTGATCGTTCAGGACTACATCAACTGGGCCAAGAAGCAAGGTATCAGCGTGGGGCCGGGCCGGGGAAGTGCGGCCGGGAGCCTGGTGGCCTACGCCACCCGGATCACCAACATCGATCCCCTCGAGTTCAACCTCCTCTTCGAGCGGTTTTTGAACCCGGCGCGGGTCTCGATGCCCGACATCGACACCGACTTCTCCGACGTGCGCCGGGACGAGGTGATCGAGTACGTCCGCGAGCGCTACGGCGCCGACCGGGTCGCCCAGATCGCCACCTTCGGAACGATGGCTTCAAAAGCCGCGATCAAGGACGTGGCCCGGGTCTTTGGAATCCCCCACAAGCGGGCGGAGGAGATCGCGAAGCTCATCCCCACCAAGTTCGGCCGGCCGATTCCTTTGAAAGAGGCGGTCGAGACCGTTCCCGACCTCAGGGCCTGGATGGAGCGGGATCCCGAGGTCAAGCGGGTGATCGAGGTGGCGATGCGGCTTGAGGGCCTGAACCGCCACGCCTCGGTGCACGCCGCCGGAGTCGTGATCGGCGAGGGGCCGCTCACCGATCTCGTGCCCTTGATGAAGGAGTCCGGGGGCGGCGAGAAAATCATCACGCAGTACGACATGAACTCGGTGGAGGCCCTCGGGCTTTTAAAGATGGATTTTCTCGGCCTTCGCACCCTTTCCTTCCTGGAAGAGGCCGCCCGGATCGTGAAGGAGTCGAAGGGGGACGAGCTCGACTATGACCACCTGCCCCTGGACGACAAAAAGACCTTCGAGCTGCTCCAGCGGGGCGAGACCAAGGGGGTCTTCCAGCTTGAGGGCACCGGGATGACGAGCACCGTGCGCGCTTTCCGCCCCGAGCGCATCCACGACCTGATCGCGATCCTCTCCCTCTACCGCCCGGGGCCGATGGACAATATCCCCACCTACCTCCGCCGCAAACACGGCAAGGAGCCGGTCACCTACACTGAGTTCCCCCATGCCGAGAAGTACTTAAGGCCCATCCTCGAGGAGACCTACGGGATCCCCGTCTACCAGGAGCAGATCATGCAGATCGCGAGCGCGGTGGCGGGCTATTCCCTGGGCGAGGCCGATCTTTTGCGGCGGGCGATGGGAAAGAAGAAGGTCGAGGAGATGAAGCGCCACCGCGAGCGCTTCATCCAGGGCGCGGCCGAGCGGGGGATCCCCGAGGAGGAGGCGAACCGGCTCTTCGACATGCTGGAGGCGTTTGCCAACTACGGCTTCAACAAGTCCCACGCCGCCGCTTACGCCTTGATCGCCTACCAGACCGCCTACGTCAAGGCCCACTACCCGGTCGAGTTCATGGCCGCCCTGCTCACGGTGGAGCGCAAGAACTCGGACAAGGTGGCGGAGTACATCCGCGACGCGCGGGCGATGGGCATCCCCGTGCTCCCGCCCGACATCAACCGCTCGGGGTTCGACTTCCGGGTGGTGGGGGAGGAGATCCTCTTTGGCCTCTCGGCGGTGAAGAACGTGGGGGAGGCGGCGGTGCAGGCGATTCTAGCCGAGCGCGAGCGGGGCGGGCCGTTCGCTTCGCTCGGCGACTTTTTGAAGCGGCTCGATCTGCACCTCGTGAACCGCCGGGCGGTGGAGTCGTTGATCAAATCCGGCGCCTTCGACGCCTTCGGCGAGCGGGGCGCGATGCTCGCCGGGCTAGAGGAGCTTTTGAAGTGGGCCCAGGCGGAGCAGGAGCGCGCTCGGGCGGGGCTTGCGGGGCTCTTCGCCGAGGAGAGCGAGCCAGCGCTTCCCCGGGTTCCGCCGCTTCCCGAGGTGGAGCGGCTCAAGATGGAAAAGGAAGCCCTCGGGATCTACGTCACCGGCCATCCCCTCCGCCACTATGAGGGGCTTGTCGAGGTGGCCACGGTTCCGATCGCCGAGCTTTCCCGCTACTTTGAGGAACGGGCGAACGGCCGGCGGCGGATCAAGCTGGTGCTCGCCGGGATGGTGGAGGACGTGGTGCGAAAGCCCACCAAGTCGGGGGGAATGATGGCCAAGTTTCAGCTCGCCGACGAGACCGGGGCGGTCGAGGTGGTGGCTTTTGGACGGGCCTACGAGCGGGTTTCGCCCCGGCTTAAAGAGGACACCCCGGTGGCGGTGGTGGCCACGGTCGAGCCCGACGCCGACGGCGAGAGCCTCCGGGTAGTGGCCGAGGACCTCTACCTTTGGGAAGAGCTCGAGGGGCTTCCTAAGGTGCTCGAGCTCACCCTC
>JALSJG010000258.1 GCA_026989475.1 Thermaceae bacterium
CATTGAGGCGACCGGTCTCGCCGCTCTCGGTGTAGGTGTCGACCTCAAGGCCATAGGTCTGGCCGAGCTCGAGCACCGCTCCTTGCAGGTCGCTGCCGTCTACCCGAACCCCGTCCTCATCGTCGAAGACCAGCGCGGGCTCGGTGTCGGAGACGGCATCGTCGGCGTCGGCCCCGCTGCTGGCCTGGTAGGCGTTCTCGAGGTCGGGCAGGAGGCCCTGGCCCAGGCTCCGGGCCACGCTTCGATCGAGCCCCGCCTGGCCATAGCTAGCGGGGGCGTCCCCGTAGTCCCGATCCTGAATCAGGATCGCGAAGTCACTGATTTGCAACGAGATCAAGAAAAGTCGGGACCCATTGGAAGTTCCGTAAGCATTGTCGTTCTGCACCCGGAAGTGGATCTCGGAGGTGTTTTGGAAGATCGCGCCCCCCCGGCAGGTGGCATCGGGATTTCCCGCGGTGTCCAGGCAGTCGCCCCCGTTCCAGCCCTCGAGCTGGGCGTTGTACTGGAGACCGGGGGTACCCGCCGCATTGAGGGCCACCCGGCGGTAGGCAACCAGGGTCCCGGGGGCCAGGTAGGCGGCGCCGACCCCCGGGGGGATGTAGAGGTAAACGTCGTCGCTATCGGTGCCGCTCGGGTACGCGTCGAGGTCAAAGGCGGAGAAGAAGATGCGGTCCACCACCACCGGGTTTGTGGTTCCTCGCTCTACCAGCTGCAGGTGCAGCTCGATCCAAGCGTCGTCGTCGGCCGAGGAATTGTCCTCGATCCAGAGCTCGAGAAGGTTGTTGTCCACCACCACGCAATTGCTGCCGTGATCGTTCTCGTGAGCGGTCACGGTCAGCCGGACGTCGAGCGGGGTTCCCTGGTAGCGCGCTGGCGTTTCGATCACGAAGGTACCCGTAGCGCATGTGTTGCTCGGGCCTTGGGAGATCCTCGTCAGGGGAATGTCGATTGCGGAAGCGGACAGTAGTACCGCGAAACCCACCCAATAAATCCAACGCTTCATAGACTACCTCGCTTTCGTTCCGAGTGCCCGTCAAGACCGGCCGAGCGGGGGCTTCCCGCTCCGCGACCCACCGCGAAGCGTTTTATAAGCCTTAAACAAGGGGAGTGCAAGCGATACCGCACCACCCCGAAACGATAAACGCCCCAGGGGCTTGGTACGGCTTTTGTAATCATTACCAGCATAAACTCCCCGGAAGCGTACACCCTCGAATAAGTATAGAACACCCCCCAAATGGGGGGTGTTCGGATTGGCTCCCCCTAGACGCCGTGGGAATCCGACCGTAGCTTGAAGGCCGTGCGCGAGCCCGGCTCGTGGGCCGCCACCTCCTCGAGAAAACGCCGGAACAGGTAACGGGAGTCGTGGGGCCCGGGGCTCGCCTCGGGGTGGTACTGCACCGAGAAGACCGGGTAGCGCTCGTGGGTCATGCCCTCGAGGGTGCCGTCGTTCAGGTTCACGTGGGTGGCCTTGAAGCCCTTCAGGGATTCGAGCTCCACCGCGTACCCGTGGTTTTGGCTGGTGATCTCGATCGAGCCGTCGAGGAGGCTTTTTACCGGGTGGTTCGCCCCCCGGTGGCCGAACTTCATCTTGTAGGTGCGGCCGCCGGCGGCGATGGCGAGGAGCTGGTGGCCGAGGCAGATCCCGAAGATGGGGAGCTTTCCGATCAGCGCCCGCAGGGTCTCGTGGGCGTAGGTGGGCCCGAAGGGATCGCCGGGGCCGTTCGAGACCAGGAGGCCGTGGGGTTCGAGCGCCAGGATGTGGGCGGCGTCGGCCTTGCCGGGCACCACGATCACTTCAAGGCCCAGGGCTCCAAGCTGCTCGACGATGGCGTGCTTGATGCCGAAGTCCATCACCACCACCCGCTTGCCGCCGGTGCGCAGGGTGGGGAAGGCGTAGGGGACCGGGGTGGTGACCTCGGGGGTCATGTCGCGGCCGTCGATATCGGGCCAGGCCCGGGCCTCGGCGGCAAGCAGGGCGAGCTCGTCCTCGGTGAAGGGCTCCGTCGGGGCTTTTCCCAGGGCGGAGGCGTGGACGATCACGCCCTTCAAGACCCCGCCCTCGCGGATCTTGCGGACAAGCTTCCGGGTATCGATCCCCTCGATCGCCACCACCTTGTGCTGGCGCATGAAGTCCTCGAGGGTCTCCTGGGCCCGGGGATTCGAGGCCACGCGGGAAAACTCCCGAGCGACGAAGCCGCGGACCCAGGGGCGGTTCGACTGCATGTCGTAGACGTTGACCCCGTAGTTGCCGATGTGGGGGTAGGTCATCACCACGATCTGGCCGTGGTAGCTGGGGTCGGTCATGATCTCCTGGTAGCCGGTCATGGCGGTGTTGAAGACCACCTCGCCCAGGGTCTTGCCCCGGTGACCGAAGGCGAAGCCCCGGTAGACCTCGCCGTCTTCCAGCACCAAAACCGCCCGCTCGCGATCAAGCATCCCTCTCCTCCAGCACCTTAAGGACCGGGACCTCGGGGCAGTTGTCTTGGAAGGGGCAGTCCCGGCACTCGAACCAGACCTTCCGGGGAAACGCCTCGGGCTCGGTGACCTGGTAGCCGAGGCGGGTGAAGAACTCCTCCTGGATGGTGAAGGCAAAGACCTTGGGGATCCCAAGCGCCCGGGCCTCGGCCTCGGCGGCCCCCACCAGGATCCGGCCGAGCCCTTCCCCCTGGCGCTCGGGGTGGACCGCCAGCGAGCGGATCTCGGCGAGGTCGGACCAGAGGATGTGGAGGGCCACCGAGCCGAGGAGCACGCCGTCCTCGTCCTCGATCACGTGGAAGTCGCGGAGGTTTTCGTAGAGCTGGCCCTTGGAGCGGACCAGCATGAAGGACTCCCGGGCCCAGTACTTGATCAGGTCGTGGATCTGGTCCACGTCGCCGACTTTGGCCTTGCGCACCCGCCAGCGCGCGCCGCGCCGGATTTTGGGCAGTTCGACGGGCTTGAGCTCGAGCTTCATGAGAGGCCTCACCCGCTCGCTCATGCCTCCTCCTCTACAAGGCGAGCCCGGGCTTGCTCGAGCTGGCGGCGCACGGCCTCGGGGGCGGTGCCGCCGTAGGAGGTCCGGGCGTGGATCGCCTCCTCAAGCCGCAGGAGCCGAAGGGCCTCCTCCTCAAAAAGCGGGGAAAACGCCCGGAGCTCTTCAAGGCCGAGGTCTTCAAGCTCCCGCCCCTCCCCGGCGAGCTTTTTCACCAGGGCCCCGACCACCCGGTGGGCCTCCCGGAAGGGAAGCCCCTTCTTTGCCAGATAGTCGGCGAGGTCGGTGGCGAGGGCGTACCCCCCCTTCGCCGCCCGGGCCATGGCAGCGGGATTCCACTTGAGCTCGGGGAGCATCCGGGCGAGCAGCCGGATCGAGGGGAGCACCTGATCGAAGGCGTCAAAAAGTGGCTCCTTGTCTTCCTGGAGGTCCTTGTTGTAGGCAAGCGGCAGACCCTTCACCACCGTGTACAGGGCCACGAAGCTCCCCAGCACCCGCCCCGCCTTGGCCCGAATGAGCTCGGGGATGTCGGGGTTTTTCTTCTGGGGCATGATCGAGCTTCCGGTGGCGAAGGCGTCGGGCAGCTCCACAAAGCCGAACTCGAAGGAGGAATAGAGGATGAGCTCCTCGGCAAGCCGTGAGAGCGTCGCCTGCAAAATGGCGAGCGCCGCGAGCGTCTCGAGCACGAAATCCCGGCTCGCCACCGCGTCCAGGGAGTTGGGCATGGGCCGGGCGAACCCAAGCTCCCTCGCGGTCATGAAACGATCCACGGGAAACGAGGTCCCGGCGAGCGCCGCCGCCCCGAGCGGGGACTCGTCGAGCCGGCGCCCGGCGTCAAGTAGCCGACCCTGGTCGCGGGTGAACATCCAGTAGTAGGCCAGGAACCAGTGGGCGAGCAGGATAGGCTGGGCCCTTTGCAGGTGGGTGTAGCCGGGGAGCACGGTGCCGGCTTCCAGGTGACGCTCGGCCTCCTCGACCAAAACCCGGCGCAGCTTTCGGAGCTCGCCGATCAACTCCTGAAGGGCCCGCTTGGTCCATAGCCTAAGATCGGTGGCCACCTGGTCGTTCCGGCTCCGGGCGGTGTGAAGCTTCTTGCCCACCGCTCCCACGAGCTCGGCGAGACGGGCCTCGAGGTTCATGTGCACGTCCTCGTGCTCCTCCCGCCAGGGAAAGCGGCCCTCCTCGAGCTCGCGCTCGATCTGGTCGAGGCCCTCGAGGATCCGCGCCACCTCCTCCGGCTTCAAGATGCCCACCCGGCCGAGCATCCGGACGTGGGCCCGGGAGTTCGCGAGGTCCTCCCGCCAGAGCCGGCGGTCGAAGGCGAGCGAGCTGTTAAAGGCCTGGGCCAGGGCGTCGGTCTCCTCGGAAAAACGCCCGCCCCAGAGCTTTTTCGCCTCTTTCATCCCCTCCCCAGAACCCGCGCGCGCACTTTCAGCCTGAGGGCGTTGATCTTGATGAAGCCCTCGGCGTCCTTTTGGTCGTAGTCGCCTTCCTCGTCGAAGGAGACGAGCCGCTGGTCGTAGAGCGAGACCGGGCTCTTGCGGCCGGCGACGATGACGTTCCCCTTATAGAGCTTGAGCCGGGCGGTGCCGGTGACGTCTTGGGCGATGGCGTCGAAGAGCGCCTGGAGCTTTTCGCGCTCGGGGGCGTACCAGTAGCCGTAGTAGACGAGCTCGGCGTACCGGGGAGCGAGCTGATCCCGGAGGTGGAGCGCCTCGCGGTCCAGGGTCAAGGACTCCACCGCCCGCCGGGCGTGGTAGAGGAGCGTGCCCCCCGGGGTCTCGTAGACCCCCCGGGACTTCATGCCCACGTAGCGGTTTTCGACGAGGTCCACCCGCCCCACCCCGTGGCGACCGGCGATCTCGTTCAAGCGGGCGAGCAGCGCCGCCGGCCCGAGCCGCTCGCCGTTCACCGCCACCGGGTCGCCGCGCTCGAAGGTGATCTCCACGTACTCGGGTTCGTCCGGCGCGGCCTCGGGGTTTTGGGTAAGGCGGAACATCTCCGCGGGGGGCTCGGCCCAGGGGTCCTCCAGGATGCCGCCCTCGTAGGAGATGTGCAGGAGATTCGCGTCCATGGAGTAGGGCTTTTCCTGGGTCACCGGCACCGGAATTCCGTGGCGGCTCGCGTAGGCCACCAGATCGGGCCGGCCTTTCATCTCCCACTCCCGCCAGGGCGCGATCACCTTGAGGTCGGGGTTCAGGGCGTAGGCGGTGAGCTCGAAGCGGACCTGGTCGTTCCCCTTGCCGGTAGCCCCGTGGGCGACCGCCTGGGCTCCCTCCTCCTCGGCGATCTTCACCATGTATTTGGCGATGAGCGGCCGGGCGATGGCGGTGCCGAGGAGGTAGTAGCCCTCGTAGAGGGGCGCCGCCCGCATCATGGGGAAGACGAAGTCGCGGACGAACTCCTCCTTGAGGTCTAGGGCATAGGCTTTTTTCGCGCCGGTCTTGAGCGCCTTTTCCCGGGCCTCCTCGACCTCCTCCCCCTGCCCGATGTCGGCGGTGAAGGCGATGACCTCGGCGTCGTAACGCTCGATCAGCCAGC
>JALSJG010000259.1 GCA_026989475.1 Thermaceae bacterium
AAGGTCTTGTTGGTCAGAATCCCGAGGCTCGCCTCGGGCAGATCCTGAGCCAAGGCCTGGCCCACCACCCGACCGGTGAGTGCTCTAAGCGTAAATTGCTCGGCAAACGTGAGCTTTTCCATATCAAAATCCCTCCCGCGGGTATCCTATATACCCCTATCGGGTTTGTCAAGTTTCGGGCCGGACCTCGACCCGGTCACCGGCGATCCGGATCCGCACCGGGAGGAACTTGGGAATCAGCCAGGCCTGGGTTTCCAGATGACGGGTCACCTCCTCCACCCGAAAGAGGCTCGGACCCGGCGCGAGGGCCAGGGGCAAGAGCAGTTGATCGGCAAGGTGGGCCTCCACGGGGGCGCCTCGCTTTAGAAAGCGGAGAGCACGGCGGGCCGCCTCCTCCCCCACCCACTCCGAGGGCTTGCCCGGGGCCCCAAGCGCGGTGAAGGCGGCGGGCCCGGGCGTGCCCGTAAGGCCGACAAAGCCAAAGGCGCCGGGGGCGAAGGCCCCTGGGCGAAGGGCCTCGACGCTGGGATCGATTCCCGCCTCCTCGAGCTTTCTCGCGGCGCTTTTAGCGATCCGCTCGGCGATGTGGACGGGGAGCCGGACGGAAACACCCCGGACCCGTACCGATTCGAGTAAGAAGGGACCAGTCACCTGCAAGGAACGCACCCCTTTGGCAGGGAAAATCCAGGCCCGGAAACGTCCCCCGCCCCGGGGGTAGAAGCCGGGGCGCTCGAGCTCAAGCCGGAACCCCACCCCGAGCCGGGCCATCCAGGGGCGGTAGGCGAAATCGAGGTCGTCGAAGCTCGGGCTTTTGGGCACGTGGGTTCCCCCCTCGAACACCAGCTCGCTCTCCCCTTCCCCCTTCAAGGCAAGCGGCAGAAGTACGGTCTGAAACACCAAGGTGGCGGCCCCCGCGGTGCCGACCGCGAAACGATACCGACCCGCCTGGACCTCCCGGGGGAAGAAATAGAGCTCCTTTGAGCCCAGCCGGTCGCCCCGAACCTCGGCCCGGCCTAGGGTGGTTGCCGCCCGCAGTGCCGCCAGGTGCTGGGGCCTGAGCCCGGGGTTTTTTCTTTTAGCGCGAATGTTCAAAAGCCGAAAGGGCTTGCCGGTCAGCAGGGAGAGCACGAGGGCCGAGCGGAGGATCTGCCCCCCGCCCTCGCCGTAGGACCCGTCCAGCTCGATCACGCGGGGGAATAGGCTTCGATCCGCTCGGCGGCCTTCAGGTCCTTTTCGGTGATTCCGCCGGCGGAGTGGGTCACGTACGCGACCCGCACCTCTTTCCAGAGGATCGCGAGCTCGTCGGGGTGGTGGTCGTGCCGCTCGGCGTCGAGCGCGACCCTGAGGGCAAACGCCACCCCGTCCGCGTAGCTCGCGAAGCGAAAAGTCCGGACCAGGCGACCGGCCTCGACACTCCAGTCGGGATGCGCCGCAAGCCACTCCTCGAGCCTGCTCGTTTCCATAACCCGAGCATAGCGCTTGGTCGCCCCCGCCTTGGTGTGTTATACTCCGCTTTGGCACTTCGGCCGGGGGCCTTTCCCACGCCCGTTCACCCCCGTGCCGAGGAAAGCGGCAAAAGGAGGGGCGCCTCGTGAAGACCTACGTGCCCAAGGAAGTCGAGAGCAAATGGTACGTGATTGACGCGGAGGGGAAGACGCTCGGGCGCCTGGCCGCCAAGATCGCGACCATCCTCCGCGGAAAGCACAAACCCGAGTACACTCCCAACATGCCCGTGGGGGACTACGTCATCGTGATCAACGCGGCGAAGGTAAAACTCACTGGCAAGAAGCTCGAGGACAAGATCTACACCCGCTACTCGGGCTACCCGGGGGGCCTAAAGCGCATCCCCGCCGGCGAGATGTTAAAGCGCCACCCGGAACGGGTGATCGAGCGGGCGGTCAAGGGAATGCTCCCGAAAAACCGCCTGGGCCGGAAGCTCTATAAGCGGCTCAAGGTCTACGCCGGCCCCGACCACCCCCACGCCGCCCAGAAGCCCGAGAAGCTCGAGCTGGAGGTTAAGTGATGGAGCAGTACTACGGCACCGGACGCCGCAAGACCGCCGTGGCCCGGGTCTTCCTCCGCCCCGGCGAGGGCAAGATCACCGTCAACGGGAAGGACTTTCAGGACTACTTCCGGGGCATCATCCGGGCGGTGAGCGCGCTCGAGCCCTTCAAGGTGGTGGACATGCTGGGCAAATTCGACGCCTACATCACCGTGAAGGGCGGGGGCACCACCGGCCAGATCGACGCCATCAAGCTGGGGATCGCCCGGGCGCTGGAGAAGTACAACCCCGAGTTCCGCAAGAAACTGAAGCCCGCCGGGCTCCTGACCCGGGACGCGCGCGTGGTCGAGCGGAAGAAGTACGGCAAGCACAAGGCCCGCCGCGCGCCGCAGTACTCCAAGCGTTAACCGCCCTTTCTTGAGGCGAAGGCCCCGCGGCTCGCGGGGCCTTTCGCTTACCATGGCGGGCGTGGACGTCTTCCGCGCAACCGTACTCGGCGTCGTCCAGGGGCTCACCGAGTTCCTGCCGGTCTCGAGCTCGGGCCACCTGGTCCTCGCCGACCGCTTCCTCTTTGGCGGCGAGGCGCTGCCGCTTTGGGTGGACATCGCCACCAACACCGG
>JALSJG010000260.1 GCA_026989475.1 Thermaceae bacterium
GACGCGCTCGAGACCGTGGTGGAGAAGAACCTTGCCGCCCGCGCCGCCGAGCTGCCCCGGGTGGAGCGGATCGTGGAGGAGGGGCTCGCCGACTACCTCGAGTGGTACGCCGGGCACCTCGCCCGCGACCGGATCCGCCGGATCGAGACGGAGTTCGAGGCGCTCCTCGAGGCCGAGATCGGTGCCCTCCTGCGCGGTCAGCTTGCCGGGCTCGACCCCGAGGCCGAGCGGGCGCTCCGCCGGCGCGTTCGCCGGATGCTCGGCAAGGCCGCCCACGCGCTCATCCAGCTGGCCAAGGACGAGGTCGCCGCCGAGCGATTGGAGCGGATACTCCTCACGCGATGATCGCGCTTTTCGTGGGCCTTGGGGTCTTGATCCTGGCGGGCGGGCTGGCCTTCGGCCTCAGCGCTACCGGGTTTGCCGCCCTTTCCTTTTTCCTCGCCTTTTTGCTCGCCACCTGGAAAAGCGGCACGCCGTTTGCCAGCCCCTTTCACATCGGAGTGCTGCTCGCGGCGGGGCTGGTGGGGTTCGGCCGGCTCTACGCCTACCGCCCTCGGATGGCCGCCCTGGTGCGGGCGCTATACGCAGTGGCGGCGCTCGTCGCCTTGGTTTCGCTTCACTACCTGGGGCGGGTGGCGGAGGGGCTCCCGGCCTGGGCGCTCTTGCTCCACGGGGGGAGTTTCCTCGTCGCCTACGCGCTTTTGACCGTGGCCTACCTGGCCGCGGTGCTCGGCTACCTGCAGCACCGGGCGCTCAAGGAGCGCCCCTGGCAGGCGCTCGACCGCCCGCCGCTTTGGGTGCTGGCGAAGCTCGAGCTCCCCTACCTCCGCCTCGGCTACCTCGCCTACACCCTCGGTCTCTTCACCGGCATGGCCTGGGCCTTTCGCGTCTGGGGCTCGCCGATCAGCTGGGATCCCAAGGAGGTCCTCACGCTTCTTGCCTGGTCGCTTTTCACCCTGCGAGTGCTCCTTTCCTCGGCTCCCCCGGGGCTCCGCCTTTGGGTCTGGACGCTCGCGTTCTTGGCGATGGCAGCGGCCTTCTTCGCCGCGCCCCTCTTCGGCGGCCGGCACCCGGTTTGATAAATGTAAAGGCTAACTTGACATTTTGAAAAATAACCCTTACCATCCTGGAAAGGGGGCGCGATGTTTGGGTACTGGGAGCCGGAGGCGTTTTCCCGCGAGGCCGAAGTGAAGCGGCAGGCGCTTCGGGCCGAGTTTCAAAGGGGCCGGGCGCTCGCCGGCCTGGTGCGCCGATGCCTCGCGCGGGCCGCCGCCGGGGCGGCCTACGCGCTTTGGCGGCTTTCCGAGCGGCTTTGGAAGGGGGCCGAGGGTGGACGAGGTCTTGAGGGTGCTCCGGATGCTTAAGGAGGGGAAGCTCCGGCGGGAGGAGGCGGAGCGGCTCCTTGCGGCGCTCGGGATGGGCGCTTTGGAAGAGGGGGTCCGGCGCTGGCTCCGGATTGAGGGCGGGATCGCGCGGATCGAGATCCGCTCCGCCGCGGGCGACGAGGTTTCGGCAAGCGGCTTCGGCGCCGGGGAGGTCTTCCTGGAGACTTGCGCGGAGGGCGGCTTGCTCAAGATCAAGACCCGGGGGCCCAAGCTCCTGCAAAGGGCCCTCCGGGTCGAGGTGAGTCTGCCCCGGGATTACGGGGTCGAGCTCGCTCTCGGGCAGGGGACGCTTCGGGCCGAGTCCCTGGCCGGGCTCAAAGGGGAGCTCGGGACCGGGAAGATCGAGGCCGCCGGGATTCGCGCGCTCGACCTCGAGCTCGGGATGGGCTCGGCCAGGCTCGGCCTCTTGCTCAAGGAGGGGGAACACCGGCTCGAGCTCGGCATGGGCGACGTCGAGATCTACGCCTTGCCGGGGGCGAGCTTTCGGGTCGAGGGGGAGGCCGAGCTCGGTCAGGTGGAGGAGCGGGTCTTCGGCGAGGGCCTAGCGCGGCTTTGGGTCGAGCTCGGTATGGGAAGGCTTAGGGTGGAACCATGAGCGATACCAGGCGGCGGGTTTTGGAGATGCTGGCGGCGGGAAAGGTCTCGGTGGCCGAGGCCGAGCGGCTGCTCGACGCCCTCGAGGCTCCGGCGGCCGTGCCCAGGACCGGGCGGCTCCTCCGCGTTTGGGTTCGGGGCAAGGACGGGGAGGAGGTGAAGGTACACCTCCCCCTTACGCTGGCCCGGGTGGCGCTCGAGTTTCTGCCCGCGGAGCACCGGGCACTTTTAGAAAAGGAGGGAATCGACTTAGACGCCCTCCTCGCCGGCCTCAAGGAAGAGCTCCCCGAGGGGCGCCTGGTCGAGGTACGGGGGTCCGAAGGGGAGGTCGTCATCGAGGTGGTATGAACCGGCTTTCGTTTTTGGTCGTGGAGTTTGGGCGGGCCCGCCTCGCCTTTCCCCTTTGGGTCTTGGAGGAGGTGCTCGCGTTTTTGCTCGCGGGGGCGCTCCTTTACCGCGGGCGGGTGGGGGCTGCGCTTTTCTACCTTTTTCGCCGTCGGCTCGGCCTCTCCGCGTATCGAAAGGGCGAGGAAGTCTTCACCGTGCGCGGACTACGGGTTTGGATCTGGCGTCCGTTTTAAGGAGGGAGGATGAAACCGAGGACCCCGAGCGTCTGTCCCGTCTGCGGTGGTCGGCTTTGGGTGACCGGGCTCGTTTGCAAGACCTGCGGCACCGAGATCCGGGGGGAGTTCGAGCAGAACGAGTTCGCCTCGCTTTTGCCCGAGCAGCTCGAGTTTCTGAGGATGTTCTTGAAGGCGCGGGGGAACCTGAAGGAGCTCGAGCGCACCCTCGGGGTTTCCTACCCCACGGTGCGGGCCCGCTTCGACGCCCTGCTTCGGGCGCTCGGCTACGAGGAGGGGCCGGACCTCGAGGCCGAGCGTCGGGCGATCCTCGATGCCCTGGAGCGCGGCGAGCTCACCCCCGAGGAGGCCGCCGAGCGACTCGACGCCCTGAAGCGGCAGCAGTTCTAAACCCCCGGCGGGGGCTCGGCCCGGGGAAGGGCGACGCTGAAGGTGGTGCCCTCCCCGGGCGTGCTCTCCACCCAGACCTCGCCGCCGGAGGCCTCGACGATCGCCTTGACGATGGCGAGCCCGAGGCCGCTTCCCCCCTTGGCCCGGTCGCGGGCCTTGTCCACCCGGTAAAAGCGCTCGAAGAGGTGGGGGAGGTGTTCCCTCGGGATGCCCGGGCCGTCGTCGGCCACCTGCACGATCACCCGTTTTCCGGGGGCCCGCACCCTTAGCCGGATCGTCTTGGCCCCGGCTTTGATCGCGTTGGAGACCAGGTTGGCGAAGACCTGGTGGAGCCGGTCGGGGTCGGAGCGGACCCAGACCTCCTCCTCGGGGAGCTCGAGCTCAATCTTTCCGGAAAACGCCGGCGCGAACTCCTCCGCTACCTCGGAAAGCACCGGCTGGAGCAGCACCGGGCGGGGTTCGAACCGCCAGCCGGCTTCGCTTTCGGCCAAGTCCAATAGGTCCCCGACCAGTTTTTTCATGCGTTCGCTCTCCCGGGCGATGACCTCGAGGCTCTCGGTCTGGGTCGGGCTCGGGTTGGTGCGCCGCTTCAAGTAGCCGACGTGGCCGAGGATGGCGGTGATCGGCGTCCTGAGCTCGTGGGAGGCGTCGGCCAGAAAGCGGCGCTGGGCCTCGAAGGCCTCCTCGAGCCGGGCGAGCATCCGGTTTAAGGCCCGGGCGAGGGCCGCCACCTCGTCCGCCCCCTCGGGCTCGGGCAGGGGGGCGAAGGAGCGGGCGGAGATCGCCTCCGCCTGCTTGGCGATCGCCTCGAGCGGGGAGAGCGTCCGTGCCACGAGCAGGTAGGCGAGCCACCCCCCGACGAGCAGGACGAGCATCGCGGTGGCGGCGTAGATCCGCACGAGCTGGCTCAGGGTGGCCTCGATCGGCTCGGTGGACTTGGCCACCAGCACCACCGCGGGGATACGGTTGAGGGGCGGGGGCCCCTGGGCTTCGAGCAGCGAGGCCCGGACCAGAAGGTGCAAAGGGCCCCCGGTCCGACGCGGGAGCTCGATGCGCGTCCAGATAATCCCTTCCTTCAAAAGCCGTTCGTAGTCGCGCTTGTTGAGCTTGAGCCGCTGGCCCCCGAGGGCCGGGCTCTGGACCAGCGGAACCGCCTCCATCAGGTCCTCGGGCCGGAAGGGCGGAAGGGCGAGGACGAGGTCCACCTCGGCGTAGACCGTGGGGGGGAGGGCGACGCCTAGGAGGTTTCGCCCACCGCTGTTGATGAGCCGGACCACCTGGCCCAAAGCGTCGTCGAGCTCGGCCCGGAGGCCCTGGTAGAGGTAGCGGGCGAGCAGGGAGTAGACCGCGACCCCCATGACGAGGAGGCTCGCGGCCAGGAGGGCGAGGGTTAAGAGGGTGATCCGGGTGCGGAGGGTCATGGGAATGGCCTGTGGCTTGTGGCGCGTAGCTCGTGGAAGGGTTTCACCACAAGCCACCGGCTACAGGCCACAAGCTAATCTTCCCTTAAAACGTATCCCACCCCGCGCACGGTGTGGATCAAGCGGCGTTCGCCGCCGGCCTCGAGCTTCTTGCGGAGGTAGCCGATGTAGACGTCCACCACGTTGGAACCCCCCTGGTAGCCGGGCCAGACTTTCTCCTCGATCTCGAAGCGGGAGAAGACCTTGCCCGGGCTCGAGGCGAGGAGCTCTAAAAGCTCGAACTCCTTGTTCGAAAGTTCGATCCGCCGCCCGCCCCGGAAGACCTCGCGGCCCTCGAGGTTGATGATCAGGTCGGCGACCCGGATCTCGCCGGTGATCGCCGGGGTCACCCGGCGGAGGTGGGCCCGCACCCGGGCGAGCAGCTCCTCGATGGAGAAGGGTTTCACCAGGTAGTCGTCGGCCCCGGCGTCGAGGCCCTCGACCTTGTCCTCGACCCGGTCCTTGGCGGTGAGGATGATGATCGGCACGTTCGAGGTCTTGCGGATGATCTTGGCGACCTCGAGCCCGTCCTTGGCCGGGAGCATCAGGTCGAGGATGACGAGATCCGGGTTTTTCTCGCGGAACTTGGAAAGCCCGGTGACGCCGTCGTAGGCGACCTCGGTGCGGTAACCCTCGGCCTGGAGCTCGAGCTCAAGGAACCGAGCGATGTCCTTCTCGTCCTCGATGATCAGGATCAGGGGCGCTTCCATGCCTCAATCATATCACATGAGAATGTAAGTTTCTCATGTGAAAGTGTGGCGGTGGTAGAATCCCCTGGAAAAGAAGGGATGTGAGCCCATGCCCAGACTCCGCACGCTGGCGGTCCACGCCGGCCAGCGGCCGGAACCCCACACGGGCGCCCTAGCGCAGCCGATCTTTCAGACCTCCACCTTCGTCTACGGCGACTTCGAGCGGGGCCGGCGGCTCTTTGCCGGCGAGGAAGCAGGCTACCTCTACACCCGGATCCAAAACCCCACCACCCGGGCCTTTGAGGAGAAGCTCGCGGCGCTCGAGGGCGGCGAGGACGCGGTGGCGTTTACGAGCGGGATGGCCGCGATCGCCGCGCTCGCCTTCACCCTCCTCAAGCCCGGCGACGAGCTCGTCTACCTCGGTCCCCTCTACGGCGGCACCGAGGGATTTTTCTACGACACCCTCGCGCGTTTCGGGATCCGGATCACCGACGCCACCGAACGCCCCCTGGCCGAGGCCCTTGGCCCCGACACCCGGCTGATCTATGTCGAGACCCCGGCGAACCCGACCCTCCGGGTTCACGACCTCGCCGAGGTCGCCCGCCTGGCCCGCGCGCGGGGGATCCGCTCGGTCGCGGACAACACCTTCGCCACCCCGGCGCTCACCCGGCCTTTGGAGCTCGGGATCGACCTCGTGGTCCACTCGGCGACCAAGTACCTCTCGGGCCACGGCGACACCCTGGGGGGCGCGGTGGTGGGCCCGGCGGAGCTAGTCGACGAGATCCGGGCCGAGGGGCTGAGGCACCTGGGAGGCGCCCAGAGCCCCTTCGATGCTTTCTTGCTTCTCCGCGGGATGAAGACCCTGGTGCTCCGCATGGAGGCCCACTCCGAGGGGGCGATGCGGGTGGCCCGCTTCCTCGAGGGTCACCCGGCAGTCCGGCGGGTCTACTACCCCGGCCTTGAAAGCCACCCGGGCCACGCAGTCGCCGCCCGCCAGATGCGAGCCTTTGGCGGCATGGTGGCGCTGGAGCTCGGGAGCGAGGCCGCCGCCCGGGCCTTCCTCGACCGGCTCCGCTACTTCGCCCAGGCGGTGAGCCTCGGGGACGTGGACTCGCTCGCCACCCACCCCTACTCCACCACCCACCAGCTCGTCTCCGAGGAGGTACGGCTTCGCCAGGGGGTCACGCCCGGCCTCGTGCGGCTTTCGGTGGGACTCGAGGACCCCGAGGACCTCATCGAGGACCTGGAGAGGGCCCTCGCCCGGGCGGCCGCCCTTGAGGCGGGCTAGCGCTCGCGCGGCGCTTTTTACACCACGGGGTTCGGCGGTTCTTTTCCGGCGAGCCCCGCGAGGAGGTTTTCGGCCACCATCCGGGCCATCCGCTCCCGGGTTCTTCTCCCCGCCGAGCCCACGTGCGGGGTGAGGACGACGTTTTCGAGCCGGGTAAGGGGATGGCCCTGGGGCAGGGGCTCGGGGTCGGTGACGTCGAGCCCGGCGGCGAAAAGGGGCCCCTCTTGGAGGGCCCGGACGAGCGCCTCGGTGTCCACCACCCGGCCCCGGGCGGTATTCACCAGCACCGAGCCCGGCTTCATGCGAAAGAGCCGCGCTTCGTCGAAAAGCCGCTCGGTCTCCGGGGTCAGGGGCACGTGCAGGCTCACGAAGTCGGCCTCGGGAAGCGCCTCGTCGAGCGCGACTCGGCGGGCACCGAGGGCGGCCTCGGCCTCGGGTTTTGGGACGCGGCTGGTATAGAGGATCTCCATGCCAAAGCCCCTGGCCCGCCGGGCGAAGGCCTGGCCGATCCGGCCAAAGCCCACCACCAACACCGTGGCCCCGTGGACCTCGGGGCCCAAAAACCCGGAGGGGAGCCAGCACCGCCAGCGCCCCTCGCGGACGAAGCGGTCGCCTTCCGCCACCCGCCGGGCGGCGGCGAGCAGGAGGGCGAAGGCGAGGTCGGCGGTGGCCTCGGTGAGGACGCCGGGGGTGTTCGTCACCCGAATGCCGCGGGCTCGGGCCGCTTCGAGGTCGATGTTGTCCACCCCCACGGCGTACTGGGCGATCACCTTTAGGCCGGGGCCGGCGGCGTCCATGACCTCGGCGTCGATTTTGTCCTCGAGGGTGGTGATGAGCCCCTCGGCGCCGGCGACGAGGGCTAGGAGTTCTTTTCGCGGCGGGGGGCACTCCCCTTCCCAGTAGCGGAGGGTGTGTCCGGCTTCTTCGATCTTTTGGAAGGCGTCGCCTGGGAGCCTTCGGGTTGCAACCACCTTTGCCATGGCTCGAGCATAGCCCGGATCGCCGCCGGGGGCGGGCGTTTTGCGAGGAGGCGTTGGAGGGTTTCCCGGCAGCGGGGGGCCTCCTCGAGACAGGCGAGCAGGCTCCTTCCCGCGAGGGCAAGCTCCTCGGCGAGCCGGGTGGGGCGGGGGTGGGGGAGGGGGAGCAGGCTTAGGGCCTCGGCCCACCGGCGGAGGCGGGCGTGGGTCTCGGGATCGGCTTCCAAAAGCGCCAGGGTCCAAAGGCCGTTCGCGATCAGCTCGTCCGCCCAGCGCGTGCCCGCCCGGAGGCCGCGCCCCGCCACCAGCGCGTGGGCGTACTCGTGCCCGCTCGCCAGGTCCACGAGCTCAAGGAGAGGACCCGGCGGCCGCACCCCGGCCTCGGTGAAAGCCCCGAGGATCCGGAACCGGAGCGGCTCGGGCAGGTCCTTCGGGGCGAAGACCGCAAGCTCCCCCCGCACCCGGGCGGCGGGGTAGCCGTAGGGGAGGGTGAGCCGGGCCCGCCAGTCGGCCTCGTTCAAGAGGTAGAGGGGGACCCGGGGCCATTCCCCGCCGAAGGCCTGCTGGATGCCTTGTCGGAGGCGGAGGAGGTGGTCGCGGAGGTGCTTCGCCTTCAAAAGGGCGTCCCGGGAGGCGTAGGCGGGGAGCTCGGGGTGGGGAAGGAAGGCTAGGGCCATAGCACCCTTAAGGGAACCGCGCGAAAGCCCTCGAGCTCCCGGA
>JALSJG010000261.1 GCA_026989475.1 Thermaceae bacterium
GGCCGCCCCTTCTTTGCCGAGTTCGACGAGAGGGCGACCTGGCTCGACGACCTGAAACCCGCCTTTGGCGAGAAGTTCTTCTACGAGGACGAGCTCGCCGAGATGGTCAAGCGGGGGCTCTCCGGCTAAGCGTAGACGCGGAGCGCAAGGGGCCGGGCACCTGCCCGGCCCTTATTTGCTCAGGTGGGGTCTTGCCCCGAAAAGCGAGCGAGCCGGGGGTTCGAAACTCCGGGTTCCAGCAGGCAGGGGTCCGTCCCGCGACGGGAGAAGACGCGATCGCCGCCGGGTGGAAGGACGGGCGTGGCCGGCCTTGGGCTCGAGCCCGGGGTCAACGGATCCCGGTGAGGGCGTTGCCTCGCGAGCTCTACGCCTTTGCTCCCCGCTCCCTAGGAGCCTTTAGGCTAGGGGTATGTGGATCTACGGTCGGCGCCCGGTCCTCGAGGCCGCCCGGGAGGGCCGGGTCCGGCGCATTCTCCTCGCCCGGGGGGTGGAGCGACGGCTCGTGCGGGAGGTGGAGGCGACCGGGGTGCCCTACACCTGGACGAGCCGGATCGAGCTCGCCGAGCTCGTGGGCACCACCCGCCACCAGGGTATCGCCGCCGAGGTGGAGGAGATCGCCTACGCCGGGGTCGAGGCCCCCTTCCGCCGGGCAGAGAGCCTCGGGGAGCTTCCCCTGCTCGTGCTCCTCGACGGGATCACCGATCCCCAGAACTACGGGGCGATCATCCGGAGCGCCGAGGCCCTCGGGGCCCACGGGGTGGTGAGCGAGGAGCGCCGGAGCGCGCCCCTCTCGGCGGCGGTGGTCAAGGCGAGCGCGGGAGCGGCCTCCCGCATTCCCCTGGTGCGGGTGAAGAACCTCCCCCGCTACATCGAGGAACTAAAAGACCGCGGGGTTTGGGTTTACGGCCTCGCTGGCGAGGCCGAGCGCACGCTGGAGGAGGCCGACTACCGAAGGCCTCTGGCTTTGGTAATCGGTTCCGAGGGCAAGGGGATTCGCCGGCTCGTGCGGGAGAAGTGCGACGAGCTCTTCCGGATCCCCCTTCGGGGAAGCACGCCCTCGCTGAACGCGAGCGTGGCCGCGGGGATCGCGCTTTACCGCGTCTGGCAGGGGCGGGAGGGGTGAGGATGGATCCCGCGGGCTTGCTCGTCGAGCTGATCCAGGCAAGGAGCCCGAGCACCGAGGAGGGCCCGGTCCGGGAGGTGCTCGAAGCCGCGCTCCGGGGGCTTGGGCTTGAGCTCGAGGTGGACCGGGCGGGGAACCTCTACGCCCGCAAGGAGGGGCGGGGGCCCGAGATTACCCTCACCGGCCACATGGACGTGGTGCCCGCCGGGGACGAGACGGCTTGGCCGGTGCCGCCCTTTTCCGGCGCGATCAAGGATGGTTATCTCTGGGGCCGGGGTGCGGTCGACATGAAGGGGGCGCTGGCGGCGATGGTGGCGGCCGCCGCCGAGCTCGTCCGTACGCGCTATTCCGGGAGCTTCTCGCTGCTTTTCGTGGGGGCGGAGGAACTCGGCGGGGCCGGGAGCCGCTTCGCCGCCGGCTGGGTGCGCCCGGCGGTCTTCGTCCTCGGCGAGCCCTCCCGGCTTCGGTTGATGCGGGGCCACCGGGGGCGGATCGAGCCCCACCTCGTCTTCACCGGGCGCCAGGGGCACGCCGCCCTAGAGAACCCGGAAAACCCCCTTTACGCCCTGGGGGAGGCGCTTTCCGCTCTCAAGGAGCTCGAGCTCGGGACCGACCCCGACACCGGCAAAAACACCTGCCAGCCCACGCGGATCGAGGTCTCCCCCAACGCGATCAACGTGGTGCCCGGGCGGGTCGAGCTGACTTTGGACTGCCGCTACGGGCCGGGGGTGGGTTCCCAAGGGGTGCTCCGGGCGGTGCGGAGGGTGGCGGCCGGCGCGGAGGTCCGGGTTCCCGAACGCGAGGTCACGCTCGGGGAGGTCGCGCTTTCCTACCCCTTTGACTTCCCGCCCTACGTGCTTCCTTGCGAAGACCCCTGGTTGCAACGGGCGCTCTCGGCGCTGGGGCAAAAGGATGCCCTGCTCTGGCCCTTCACCACCGACGCCCCCTACCTCGCGAGCGCGGGGGCGCCGGTCCTCGGCCTCGGCCCCGGCGACCCCGCGCTCGCCCACACCGCCGAGGAGCGGATCGCCCTGAATGAAGTTAGGGAAGCGGCCCACGTCTACGCCCGCCTGGTCCGGGCGCTGGGAGGGAGCGATGCGGGAGTGTAGGACGATCGGTGGCAGTGCCTACCGGCTTTTTGGGGTCTTCCCGAAGCCGGTGGCGCTCAGCTTTGAGGTGCTCCTCAGAGAGCGGGGGATTCCCGCCTACCTCGAGGACCTCGCCCCCGAGGCCCGCCCCTACGCCGGGGTCGAGCCGATGGGGGGCGTGGTCTACTTCTGGGTCCCAGAGGCGGCCTGGGACGAGGTGGTGGAGGTTTTGGGCGGTGAGGCCGGCACTGGGGCTTGACCTCGGGGGCACGAAGATCGCCGCCGGCCTGCTCGTCGGAGGGCGGGTCCTCGGCTATCGCGAGCGGCCTACCCCCAGGGAGGGGGGCGAGGCGGTGGCGGGGGCGCTCGCTGCCCTCGCCCGGGAGGTGATCGCCGGAAGGGAGGTGGCTGCCGTCGGGGTGGGGACCCCGGGTCCCCTCGACTTCGACCGGGGGGTGGTGCGGTTTGCCCCGAACATCCCCGGCCTCGAAAACTTCCCCTTGAAGGCGCGTCTTGAGGCCGCGCTCGGCCTTCCCGTGGTGGTGGAGAACGACGCCAACGCCGCTGCCCTCGCCGAGCACTACCTGGGCGCCGCCCGCGGGGCCGAGGGCTCGCTTTACCTCACCGTTTCCACCGGGATCGGCGGCGGGGTGATCGTGAACGGGCGGGTGCTCCGGGGCGCTTTCGGCCAGGGGGGCGAGGTGGGGCACGTGGTGGTGGATCCCGAGGGGCCGCTTTGCGGCTGCGGCAACCGGGGCTGCCTGGAGGCCCTGGCCTCGGGGCGCGCGCTCGAGCGCGACGCCGCCTACGTCTTCGGCCGGAAGGTCTCGGTTCCCGAGCTCTTCGTCTCCGAGGACCCGCGGGCCCAGGCGCTCGTTTCTGGCTCGGCCCGCTGGGTGGGGCTTTTGCTCGCCAGCCTGCAGCGGGTCTTGGACCCCGAGGTGATCGTTTTAGGGGGTGGGGTGGCGCTCGGGGGCGGGGCCCGGTACCTGAACGCGGTGCGCCGCGCCTACCGGGCGGCGATGCGAAACTGGCACCCGGCCCCGGTGCGCCGGGCCCGGCTGGGGAGGCGGACCGGCGTGGCGGGGGCGGCCCTAGCCGCCCTCCTCGAGGTGGGCGGCGTCCCCGATGGGGCCGGCTTGACCCTCGGGAAGGAGGACCCGGGTTAAGGAAGCGTTCGGGATTCGAAGCCGCCAGGGCTGGCCCGCTTCGAGCCCGAGCGCGACCCAGACCGCGACCCGGATCACCCCGGCGTGGGTCACCACCAGAAAGCGTCCCTCGGGGAGTTCAGCCAAAAAGTCGAGAAGCCTCGCCTTCAGGTTTGAGAGGCTCTCCCCGCCGGGGAGGGGGGTCTGCCAGGGGTCGGTCCGGGTCTTTTGGAGCACCTCGGCGTACGTGGAGAAGACCTCCTCCCGGGGCTTTCCGGCGAGCGCGCCGACGCAGAGCTCCCTGAGCCTTGGGTCCTCCTTCGCTTCGAGGCCGAGGGCCTCGCCGAGGACCCGGGCGGTCTCCCGCGCCCGGGCGAGGTCGGAGGAAAAAAGCCCGTCGAAGCGAAGCCCGAGCCGGCCGAGCCTCGCCGCGAGGCGTTTTGCCTGGATTTGGCCCTCGGGGCTTAGGGGAATGTCGAGCTGGCCCTGCCAGACCCCCTCGCGGTTTTTCGCGGTCTCCCCGTGGCGGACCAGCCAGAGTTCCATGGGGGTAGCATAAGGGCATGAAGCGCGTTTGGGTTTTGGGAGTAGTGCTCCTGGGCCTCGGGTTTGCCGCCCGGGTGCCGGTGACCGCCTTCCACCTGGTGCCCGGGGTGCTCTGGCCCGCGCCCACCTACCGGATCCTCGGCGAGGACTGCCAGAAGGCGGTGGCCTCGGTCCCGCTTCCCGAGGGCAAGGCGCTCGAAGACGCCCAGTGCTACCGCATGGTGGTGGCGAACCCCGACGACGCCGCGACCTACCTCTACTTCCTCGCCCGGGGGCTCGCCGGCAAGTTTTCCCTTTTGGAGGAGCGGATGCAAGGGGAGGGCGCCCTCGTTCAGCTCTGGCAGGATAAGGAAAAGCGCACCCTCTACCTCTACCTGAAGCTGGATAAGGGCGGGTTCTCGGTGGTCGCCGGCTGGCTCACGCCGAGGCCGGAGGCTCAGGGCCCTTAAGCAGCTCCCGGGCGGCCTCCTCGGGGCTTTTCTCCCCGGCCTCGACCTGACGGAGCAGGGGCCCGGCTTCCTCCGCGAGCCGCCTTCCCCACTCCTGGATTACCGCCTGGATCTCGAAGCGGGCGCGCTCCAGGCGGTGGGGCTCGAGCACACCCTTTTCCTCAAGATGGGCGCGGTGGGCGCGGATCGCCTCGAGCACCTCCTTGGCCCCCTCCCCGCGGCTCGCCACCGTGGTCAGGATCGGGACCTGCCAGCCGGTGGGGTGGGGCGGGGCGAGCTCGAGGGTGGCCTTGAGCTCCTCGACCAGCCTCGGACCCCCGGGTAGGTCGAACTTGTTGACCACCAGGATGTCGGCGATCTCCATCACCCCGGCCTTGAAGGCCTGGACCGCGTCCCCAGAGGCGGGGGTGAGGACGAGCACGGTGGTGTCGGCGACCCGGGCGATGTCCACCTCGCTCTGGCCCACCCCCACGGTCTCGATGAAGACCCAGTCGAAGCCGAAGGCTTCGAGCAGGGAAAGGGCCGCCACCGTGGCCCCGGCAAGCCCCCCGAGCGCCCCGCGGCTCGCCATCGAGCGAATGAACACGCCCTCGTCCTGGTAGTGGCGCATCATCCGGATCCTGTCGCCGAGCACCGCGCCGCCGGTGAAGGGGCTGGAGGGGTCCACCGCCAAGACGGCGACGGTCTCGCCGGCGCGGCGGGCCTCCTCGATCAGGCGGTCGGCGAGGGTGCTCTTTCCCGAGCCCGGGCTGCCGGTGAGGCCCACCACCTTGGCCCGCCGGCCGCCCCTTAGCGCCTTCAGGAGCGCGGCGCCCGCCGGGTGGCCCGACTCCACCAAGGTGATGGCCCGGGCCAGCGCCCGGCGGTCGCCCGCCTGGAAACGCGCCTGGAGCTCCTCGATCATGGATGCACGAAGATCGGAAGGCTCACGCGCTCCAGCACCTCGCGGGTCACCGAGCCAAGGAAGCGGGCCTCCTTGGAGCGGCCGATGAAGACCGCGTCGGCCCCCTCCTCCTCAAGGAAGCGGTTGAGCTCCTCGGCCGGATCGCCTTCCCGGATCACCGGATCCGCCCCAAAGGGCTCGGCGATCCTGGCGAGCTCCTTGGCGAGCTTTTCCATGTAGTCGCCGCCCAGGACCTCGTGGGGGTCGGGCATGTGCACCGGGATGGGCGGCTCGGCGATGGGCTCGACCGCGTGCAAGAGGGTGATCCGGGCCCCGGCGGCGTCGGCGATCCTTTTCGCGAGCGCAAGCGCCCGCTTCGAGGGCTCGGCGAGCCCGGTGGCCACCACCAGGTGCTTGAAGGGGCGCACCTCGGCCTCGGCCTTGGTGGCCACCACCGGCTTGCCCGAGAGCTCGATCACCCGCTCGGTCACCGAGCCGAGGAGCCGCTCGAGGAACCCCTCCGGCCCGTGGGTGCCCATGGCCACGAGGTCGGCCTCCTTGGCGTGCTTCAGGATCACCGAGAGGGGCTTGCCCTCGTCGATCACGTGCCGGGCGCCCGGCTCGAGCTCCTTGAGCTTCTCGGTGAGGTAGGCGATCAGCTCCCGGCGCCGCTCCTCGAAGGTCTTGGAGAGCAGCTCGTCCCAGTAGTCGCCGTAGACCTTGTTGCGGACCGGGTACTCGATGGCGTGGAGCAGAATCAGCTCGCCGCCGAGCAGGTCCCGGAGCATCCGGGCCACCGCGAGCGCCTTGTTCGAAGCCTCGGAAAAGTCCGTCGGGTGAAGGATCCGCATCAGGCACCTCCTAGCGCCACCGCGGCCACCTCGACCTTCGCCCCTTTGGGGAGCTCGGCCACCCCCACCACCGCCCGGGCGGGGTAGGGCTCGGTGAAGAACTCGGCGTAGACTCGGTTGAAGGCCTGGAAGGCGGCGATGTCGGTGAGGTAGGCGGTGACCTGCACCACCCGGTCGAGGCCGCTCCCGGCGGCTTCAAGCACGGCTTTTAGGTTCTGTAGCGCTTGGCGGGCCTGGTCCTCGACGCCCCCTTCCACGAGGACGCCCTCCGGGGTCAGAGGGATCTGCCCGGAGACGAAGACGAAACCCCCCGCCTTGATCGCCTGGCTGTAGGGGCCGATGGCCGCCGGGGCGCGGTGGGTCTCAACCTTTTCCATACCCATAACTTACCCTACCGCTAGGGGCGCTGGCTCCAGAGTACGTAGGCGAGCAGCCCGAGCCAAAGCAGCAGGAGGATGAGCTCGCTCAAGCGGTATTTGCCACCACGCTTAGGGAGCACGAGTTCGGTGTCGCCGCTGCGGGCCCGGATGTAGACCGGCTGGTCGCCGGAGAGCAGGAGCGCGTAGGGCTTTTCCTCGTCGCCGGGGACGTGCTCGACCCGGACCGCGACGGTGGTGATGTTATCGGGTCCGCCCCACGCGTTCGCGAGTTCCACCAGGCGCCCGAGGGCGGTATCGAGGTCGCTCTCGGAAGCGAGGACGCGTGCGATCGCTTCCTCTCCCAGCACGCCGTGGAGGCCGTCGGTGGAGAGGAGGAGGAGGTCCCCGGGCTTGAGCCGAAGGCCGAGGAGGTCCACGTCCACCTCGGGGAAGGTGCCGAGGGCGTTGGTGATCACGTTCTTCCAGCGGTGGGCGCGGGCGTCCTCGGGGCGAAGGAGCCCCTCCCGCACCCGGTCGGCGACCCAGGAGTGGTCCTGGGTGAGCTGGACCAAAAGGCCGTTTCTTAGAAGATAGGCCCGGGAGTCTCCGACGTGGGCGATGAGGGCGTAGGGGGAGTCCACCACCAGGACGGTGGCGGTGGTGCCCATGCCCTCGGCCCGTTCCCCCCGGGCGGTCTGGTAGATCTTGCGGTTCGCCTCCTCGAGCGCGTCCACCAAGAGGGCCGGTGAGGGATCGCGGCCGTCAAGGCGCTCGAGCACCGTCTCCACCGCGATCCGCGCCGCCCGGTCGCCGTGGGCGTGCCCCCCCATCCCGTCGGCGACGACGAAGACGCCCCCGCTTTCGGTGAGGCGGTAACCGTAGGCGTCCTCGTTGCGCTTGCGTTTTTGGCCGGGGTCGGTGCGGGCCGCCACGGCCAGGGCAGGTTCGGCTTCGGGCACGGTTCGATTATACGCGTGGGGTCTAGGGGAACTTCTTGAGCGCTTCGGAGATCCGCTCGAGGGCGTCGGTGTCCCCGCTCGCCACTTCGGCGGCGCAGACCGCCACGTACTCCTTTAGGAACATCGCCGCCGCCGACTCCATCGCCCGTTTGGTGGCGGTCATCTGGGTGAGGACCTCGTCGCAGGCCCGGCCCTCGGCGATCATCTTCTGGAGGCCGCGTACCTGTCCCTCGATCCGGCGGAGCCTCTTTAAGAGGGCCTCGAGGGTTTCTTCGCCCAGGTCGTGGGTGCGCATGGCTAAAGTATACGCCTACCCCCTATTCTTTGTCGCTGGGGGGTTCTTCCTCGAAGGCGAGGAGCTCGGCGCCGAAGACCTCCTTGAGCCGCTGGAAGCGGGGATCCCTGAGCAGGCGCCCGCCGTCGGCCTCTGGCTCTTCCCCGGGGGCGTTTCCCGCTTGTTCGGTCGGTGGGGAGGCGGGTGCGGGTTCGGGGTCCTCCTCTTCCGGAGGCGGCACCGCGTTGCCCTCGTCCACCGCGACCTCGAGCTCCCGGATCCCCAGCGTCCGCTCCGCCACCGGGGCGAGCCGGGCCCGCTCGGCCCGGGCCCGCTCGATGTGGAACTTGAGCCGGGCGGGAAAGCGGAGGACGAGCTTTTTCCCCCGTACCTCGGG
>JALSJG010000262.1 GCA_026989475.1 Thermaceae bacterium
GTCCTCGGCGGGTTTGGCCACCACCGTGTTCCCCACCGCGATCGGCCCGGCGAACATGCCGGTGTAGATCGCGACCGGGAAGTTCCAGGGGCTGATCGAGACCCCGGCCCCAAGCGGGATGTAGAAGGACTCGTTGTCCTCGCCGGGGAAGGGCACCACCTCGATGGCCTCGGGGCCCTTGAAGCGGAGCGCGGCCCGGGCGTAGTACTCCAGGAAGTCGATCGCCTCGGCGACGTCGGCGCTGGCCTCGACCCAGTTCTTGCCCACTTCAAAGACCATCCAGGCGGTGAGCTCACGCTTCCGGCGGCGCATCAGGTGGGCGGCCTTTAAGAGCACCCGGCTCCGGGCCTCCGGGTCCCAGCGCTTCCAGGAATCGAAGGCCCGCCAGGCCGCTTCGAGCGCCGCCTCGGCGTCCTCCTTCCGGGCCCGGGCCACCCTCCCGACGACCCGGGAGGGGTCCGAAGGGTCGAGGGAATCGAGGAAAGCGCCGGTAAAGACCCGCTCGCCGTCGATGACCAGCGGGTACTCCCGGCCAAACTGGGCCCGGACCTCATCCAGGGTCCGCTTCATGGCCTTCTTGCTCTCCTCGGTCTCAAAGCGATCGATGGGTTCGTTCCTGAAGGGCTCTACCGTCATGCTTCACCCCTTTCCTAGGGCTTAAGAAGCCCTCTGAGCACGAAAAGCGCGTTCTCGGGCCGTTCGGCGATGCGGCGGCTGAAGTAGGGGTACCAATACTTGCCGAAGGGCACGTAGGCCCTCGTCGTGTAGCCTTCGCGGGCGGTCTTCTTTTGAAGCGCCGGGCGTACGCCGTAGAGAAACTGAAACTCGTAGAGGTTTCTCGGGATATCCCGCTCCCTTGCCCAGTCCTTGGCCCAGCGGATGAGGGCATCGTCGTGGGTGGCGATCGCGGTGGGGTTGCCTGCCCGCAGGTTCTTCTCGACCAACGCTTTGAACGTTGCGCGGATGGTAGGAAGGTCCGGGAAGGCGACCTCGGGGGGTTCGGCGTAGGCGCCCTTCACCACCCGGATGTGGGGACGATAGGGGAGCAGGGCCTCGAGATCCGCCTCGCTTCGCTTCAGGTAGGCCTGGAGCACGATCCCGACGTTCTCAAAACCAGCCTCGCGCATCGCCCGGTAGACCGCGAGCGTCTTGTCTACCCGGGGGGAGTCCTCCATGTCGATGCGGATGAAGACCTCCCCTGCCTTGGCCTCTGCTAGAATCTCGCCGAGAAGCTCCTTCGCGAGCTCTTCGCTCGTGTCCAGGCCGAGCTGGGTGAGCTTGACCGAGACGTAGCGGGGGTAAGGAAGGGCGGCGAAGGCCCGGACCGCCTTCTTGATCTCCTCGGCGAAGGCCCGGGCCATCGCCTCATCTTTGACCATCTCGCCGAGCACGTCGAGGATCGCGTGGATGCCGTCCTCTTCGAGCCGGTGGACGGCGGCGAGGGCTTCTTCCAGCGTCTCCCCGGCGATGAAGCGCCGGGCGAGGCGCATGCCATAGCGGCGTACCAGGCCCTCGATCGCGGGCCGGTTCGCGATCGCGAGCACGCTCTTTCGCCAAAGGCTCACGGCGTCACCTCCAGGGCTTTGGCAAGCCGGCTCGCCACCAGAGCCTTAAAGCGCTCGATGTGGGCGCGGGCGGCCTGGGCTGCGGCCTCGGGGTTTCGGGATCTCAGCGCCTCGACGATTGAGCGGTGTTCGGCCAGGGTCTTCGGGCTTTGGTTCTCGTCGGCGGAAAAGCGCCGGGCGAGCGCCAGCTTGGCGTCGAGCTGGTGGAAGAGGCGTTCGAGCTCGCGGTTATGTGAAAGCGCCACCAGCCGGGCATGAAAGCAGGTGTCGGCGCGGGTCTGTTCGGCGAGCTCGGTCTTCGGGATCTCGTGAAGGGCGGCTTCCAGCCGGGCGAGTTCTTCGAGCTCTCGCTCCGAGGCCCTCTGGGCGGCGAGGCGGGCGGCTTCGGCCTCGAGCGCCGCCCGCACCTCGTACACCTCGGCCACCTCGGTGGGGGAGAGCACCCGCACCCGCGCTCCCCGGCCGGGGAGGAGCTCGGCGAGGCCCTCCTGGGCGAGCCGGAGGAGGGCCTCGCGCACCGGGGTGCGCGATACACCGAGCTTTTCGGCGAGTTCCACCTCCCCCATCCGCGCCCCGGGGGGGAGCTCGCCCTCGACGATCGCGGATTTCAGCCGGTCGTAGACGGCTTCGCGGATCAGGGTGGGGCGTTCGACGCGCATTCTGTATACAGAATACAAGGAGTCCCGACGCGACGCTCATCTCAGCCCGTGCTTTTGCCCCGCAACCCGGGGAGAGGCAAGGGGGGCGCGTTCTTCGAATCCCCCCGACTCGGGAAAACGGGCCCCACCGGAGAACCCCACTTCTACCCGCAAGGATCTCATGCCTGCACACCGACTTTCGATACGGGCCTTAATGGGGACCTTCTATCTCCGAGGGCAGGAGCCGGGCCGGGATCGGGAGCGGGCTTTCGAGTTCGTTGGCGCGAACGAAGGCGAGCATGAAGCGGCCGATCCGCCCAAGTTGCGAGGCGTGGGCGCGGACGGCCGCGAGCTTTTTCTCGATGTGTTCCTCTCTAAGGAGACGCTTTTCCCAGGGCAGGTGCCTTCCCCGGGGTGCGGGGTAAAGCGGGATCCGGGGGTGAAGGCCCTTCGGCAAAGGGTACTCGTAGCCGCCGTGGACGATGTAGTAGCGAAGCCGGTCGGTCTCGCCCCGCTCGGCCAGGATCCGCATGGCGAAGTACGCGGTGGCCTGGTGGTCGGGGTGGGCGTCCAGGGGGCTTGGGACCAGTACCCGGGTGGGGCGGAACGCGTCCAATACGGCCTTGAGATCCGCTTCTAGGTCCTTGCCGGTATAAGGGGCTCCCTCCCGGAAGCAGCCCGGATAGCTTACCCGGCGGAGCTTGGTGTGAGGGCTCTCAAAGGGGAGGTCGTAGTGGGTCAAGAAAAGGCGCAAGAGCCCCTGGTCGGGGTAGCCGAGAAAGATTCGGTCTTCGTCCCCTAGGCCCAGGATCTGGGTGGCCTTTTTGGCTTCCTCCATGCGGATCTTGGCGAGCTCGCGAAGCCCCTCGGGCCCCGGACGGGGGGCGGCGAGCTCGAAGCCGTCTCCGAGCGTGAGCCAGACCACCTTGACCGCCGCGCCTGCCTCCTTCGCCGCTAGGACCTGGCCGGCCGCCGCGAGCGTCTCGTCGTCGGGGTGGGGGGCGAGGACGAGGAGGCGATCCTCGTAGGTGTACGGCCTGGCCTCGGGCAGGCGGCGGGTGAGCCGGGCGGCCCTGAGCGCGTGGTAGTAGGCGAAGAGAAAGCGAGCATTGATGAAGGCCCAGAGCAAGACGGCGAAACCCAGCGCGTAGAGGCGCTCGAGCACATCCAGCCTGATAAAAAGCCGCAGGCCCTCGTTGGCGGCGAGGACCAGGACCACGAGCAGGACGAAACGGACGCCACGGCCGAGGGGCGGCACGGCCTTATCCTAGTGGAGTCTTGGTCCCCTCACTCCGTCCCGCGAGGAAGGAAGATCTGGAGGCGATCGGCCGGGTGGGCTACGCCACCCCCTGGCTCGGGGACTCGCTCGCCGGGCACTTTACCGACCCAGCGTTTTTTGCCGAGCTTTCCGTCCGGACCTAGCTCGAGGTGGGGGTGGCCGCTTTCGTCGCCGAGGAGACGGGGCGGGTGCTCGGCTACGCGATGGCTGCCCGGACTTGGGACCTTCCCCGCTGGTTCTTACTTCCGCCCAGGTTCGGCTTGATCCCGCGGTTGCTCGACCTCCCGACGACGTCTGAGCGAAAGCTCCTTTGGGGCCTGCTCACCGCCGGTGCGCCCCACGCCTCCTTTCGCGCCTACCCTGCCATGCTCCACATTCACCTCCAGCCCGAAGCTCAAGGCAAAGCGTTTGGCAAAGCCTCCCTTTCCGCTCTTTCGGAGGAAGGTTTTCTGACCTCCAGCTCGGCACCACCGGCGAAGACCACGCCGCTTTGGCTTTCGCGAGTCGCGAGTACGCCCGCCGCCCCTCGCGGTTTTGGGCCAAATCCCTCGGCCGGCCGGTAGAGGCGGTGCGCTGGGTCAAGAGGCTGGGTTAGTCCTTGCAGGCTTCTGGCGTTGGGGATGCGTTCGACGGCTTAACGCGAGTCAAGGCCTGGATGCCGGCGATTTAGGGGACGAGCACCGCCGAGCCCCGGAGCTTGCCGGTGCGGAGGGCATCTAAGGCGTCGTTCGCGGCCTCGAGAGGGAAGACCTCGACTTCGGGTGTGACCGGTACCTTGGGCGCGATTTCGAGGAAAAGGCGCGCGTCCTCGCGGGTGAGGTTGGCCACCGAGCGGATCTTGCGCTCGTGCCAGAGCAGGTCGTAGGGCATCTCGGGTACCGGGCTCATGTAGATGCCCCCGAGTACCAGCGTGCCACCCGGTTCCAGGTGCTTTAGCGCCTCGGGGATGAGCGCGCCTACCGGGGCGAAGACGATCGCCCCCTCCATCGGCTCGGGCGGGGCCTCGGTGGAGTCGCCGACCCACTGGGCGCCCATCTCCCGGGCAAAGGCCTTGGCTTCCTCGTCGCCGGGGCGGACGAAGGCGAAAAAGCGTTTGCCCTCGAACCGGGCCACCTGGGCAAGCAGGTGGGCGGCGGCGCCAAAGCCGTAGAACCCGAGCAGGTTTTTGTCCCGGACGAAGCGGTAGCTCCGGAACCCGGTGAGCCCGGCGCACATCCAGGGAGCCATCTTCACGGGATCGCCCGCTTCGGGGAGGGGGTAGGTGTAATCGGCAAAGGCGAGGGCGAACTCGGCGAAGCCCCCGTCTAGGTGGTAGCCGGTGAACCGGGCCCTGGGGCAGAGGTTCTCTTCGCCGCGGCGGCAGAACTTGCACTGGCCGCAGGTCCAGCCCAGCCAGCCCACCCCAACCCGTTCCCCGACCTTCCGGTTTTCGACCCCGGGGCCTAGGGCGTCCACCCGGCCCACGATCTGGTGGCCGAGGACGAGCGGCAGCCGGGGCGGGGGAAGCTCGCCGTCGGCGATGTGCTGGTCGGTGCGGCAGACCCCGCTGGCCTCGACGCGGATCCGCACCTGGCCGGGCCCCGGCTCGGGGAGGGGCCGCTCTTCGAGTACCAATGGTCGCTTGGCCTCTCTTAGCGTCATTGCTCGCATGGCCTACCCCTTCAGGCTGCCCAGCGTGAGCCCCCGGATGAACCAGCGCTGGGCGAGGAGGAAGACCAAAATCGGTGGGATGGTGGCGAGCGAGAGACCGGCCATCAAAAGGGTCCACTCGGTGGAGAAGTTGGTGTTGAAGACCGCGAGGCCCACGGTGAGCGGACGCATCTCGATCGAGTTGGTGGCGACGAGCGGCCAGAGGAAGCTGTTCCACCCGGCGAGGAAGGTGAAGGTGCCCAGGGTGGCGAGCGCCGGAGCGGCAAGCGGCAGCGCGATTTTCCAGTAGATCTGCCAGGGCCCGGCGCCGTCGATGAGCGCGGCCTCCTCGAGCTCTTTTGGCATCTGAATGAAGTGCTGGCGCATCAGGAAGATGGCGAAGGCGTCAAAAAGTCCGGGGAGGATCAAGGCGTAGTAGGTATCGATCCAGCCGAGCCGGCTCATGATCACGAAGAGCGGGATGATCAGCACGTGGGCGGGGATCATCAGCGTGATCAAGGAGAGCAGGAACATCGCGTCCCGCCCCCGCCACCGGAAGCGGGCGAAGGCGTAGCCCGCCATCGCCCCCGAGGTGAGGTTCAAGAAGGTGAGCCCGGTGGCGATGATCAGGGAGTTCAGGTACCAGCGCCCGAAGGGCACGATGGTGAGCACCTGCTGATAGTTTTCCCAGTGGAGCTTTTTAGGCCAGAGCTGGATGGGGAGGTCGAAAAGCGAACCCGGTTCCTTGAGGCTGGTGGAGATCATCCAGAAAAAGGGCACCAGCATCGAGAGCCCGCCGAGCAGCAAGAGGCCGATCACCAAAACGTCCCAAAACGTGGTCTTCCGTTTCATGCTTCCTCGAGCACCCACCGTTTCCTAAGCTGCCACTGGATCACCGTAAGCCCGAAGAGGATCACGAAGAGCAACCACGCGATCGCCGAGGCGTAGCCCATGTCGGGGGGGAACTCGCCGAAGGCCTTCTGGTAGAGGTAAAAAAGCAGCACGTTGGTGGCATCGAGCGGCCCGCCCCCGGTCATCACGTAGATCAACCCGAAGACCTGGAAGCCACCGATCAGCGCGAGCAGGGTGTTCAAGAACACCGTCGGCGAGAGCAAGGGAAGGGTGACGTGCCAGAACTTTTGCCAGTTGTTCGCGCCGTCGAGCTCGGCGGCCTCGTAGTAGGTGGGGTCGATGTTCTGAAGGCCGGCCAAAAAGATCAGCATGCGAAACCCGAGCCCCGCCCAGACCGAGGC
>JALSJG010000263.1 GCA_026989475.1 Thermaceae bacterium
GCTCGGGCCCCCCGGGGTGGAGCTCGAGCTCGAGCTCAGGGAAGTACGCGCCGAGCTTCTCCTCGAGCGCCTCCAGGCTCGCCTGGGTGGCCTCGGGGCCGGCGAAGAGGGTGAGCACCTCGTACTCTGCCTCCTCGTCCGAAAGCAGGAGCCTAAGGAGCTCGAAAAGCGCCTCCTCGGGGGTCTCGGCCACCAGCTTGAGCTTGCCATCGAGGAGCCCGATCACCTGCCCCAGGGCGACCGCCCCCACCCCCTCGACCTCGGCGTCCCGCGAGGCCCGGGTGACCTCGAGGGTGCGGGCCCCCTTCGCCGCCTCCTCCATCTCGGGGAGGAGCTCTTCTGCTGCCCGGTTCTCGTCGAAGGCCACCGCGGCGGCGAGCCCCTCGCCGATCGTCCGGGTGGGCAGGACTTGGACTTTTTTACCAAGCTTCTTCCCCGCGAGCTCGGCCGCCCGCTCGGCGGTCATGATGACGTTTTTGTTGTTGGGGAGGACGATGACCTCGGGGTTGGGGAGGCTTCGGATCGCGTCCAGGATGTCCTCCACGCTCGGGTTTTGGGTCTGGCCCCCGGAGACCACCCGGGCCCCGAGTCCCCGGAAGGCCCTGGCCAGCCCCCAGCCCGGCGCCACCGCCACCAGCCCCGTGGGCGGCGGGGCCTCCTCGGCCGCGCCCACCATGGCCAGGATCTCGGAGTGTTGCTCGCTCATGTCCTCGACCTTGGTGCGGCGCATCCTGCCGAAGCGGGCGACGGCGGCGAGCAGGCCGTCGGGGTCGTTGGTGTGGATGTGGCCTTTGACGAAGCCCTCGGCCCCCACCACGAGCAGCGAGTCGCCAAAAGGGGCCACCGCCTCCCGGATCTTCTCGATCGGGACCCCGACGTCCTCCATCAAGAACTCGGTGCAGTAGCCGTACTCCTCCTCCTCGAAGGCCTCCTGGGCGTAGCGCTCGATCTTGGGGGGCTCGGGTAGGGGTTTTTGCTCGAGGTAGCCGAGGATTCCCTCGAGGAACCGGACGTAGCCCATCCCGCCGGCGTCCACCACCCCGGCGGTCTTCAAGACGGGCAGGAGCTCGGGGGTCTTCTCGAGCGCTTCCCGGGCGGACTTGAGCGCGGCGGCGAGGACCCCCTCGAGGGTGTCCACCCCAAGTTCCACTGCCCGCCTCGCCCCCTCCGCCGCCGCCCGCGCCACCGTCAGGATCGTGCCCTCCACCGGCTTCATCACCGCCCGGTAGGCCTCCTTCGCGCCTTGCTCCAGGGCCTTGGCCAGGAGGCCCGGAGAGAGGGCCCGGGCGTTTTTGATCGCCTCGGCGAAGCCCTTCAGGATCTGGGAGAGGATCACCCCCGAGTTCCCCCGGGCTCCGAGCAGGCTGCCGTAGGCCAGCGCCCGGGCGACCTCGGCCATCTTCGCGGTGTCGGTGACGTCGAGCTCGCGCCGCACCGACTGCAGGGTGAGGTGCATGTTGGTGCCGGTGTCGCCGTCGGGGACGGGGTAGACGTTGAGCGCGTTGGTCTCCTCGACGTAGACCCCGAACCAGTCGGTGGCGTAGCGCAGGGCCTCGGCGAGTTTCTCCGCGCTAAGCTCGGTCATGCCTCGCCCTCGCCTTTGCTCACCCCGGTGACGTGGACCCGGATCCGGGTGAGCTCCTTGCCGGCGAGCTCCCTCGCCGCCCAGGCCACCCGCTCGCCCACCGACTCCACCACCGCCGGGATGTTCACGCCGTAGGCCACCACTACGTAAAGGTCGGCGGTGTAGGCTCCGGGCTTTTCGGGATCGGGTTTGACCACCACGCCTTCCTTGGCCTCGCGCTTGCCCAGGATGCGGGAGAGCCCCTCTTTGAGCCCCACGGGGCTCATGCCTACCACCCCCGGGACCTCGTGGGCGGCAAGGCCGAGGATGGCCGCGAGCGCCGAGTCTTCGACCTGAATCCTTCCCTGCATCGTCGTCCTCCGTTATTCGCGCCTAATAAGGCGGGCGATGAGCCGCTCTTTGCCGTAGCCGAAGACGATCCGGACCGGCAGGCGTGCCTTTTCGCTGAGGTCGAGCTCGAAAAACGCCGCGGGTTCGTCAAAGCGAAAGGTCCGGGCACGAAAACGCCCGGCGGGGACCTCCACCCGCCGCGTCCCCAGCGCGCGAAGCGGCCCCCGGACCACGCCGTATAGCCCCAGGAAGGCGAGTTCGCCGGCCCGCGGCTGCACCCGGATATGGTACACCAGCGAGAGGTCATCCCAAACGGGCCGCGTGCGGGCCCGATAGCGCCCCACCAGCCGCCCGTTTTGGTAGCGGAACGCGCGGATCTCCTCGCCGACCTCGGCGAGGAGACGGATCTCGCCCTCGACCGGCGAGCGGATCCGCTTTTCGAAGCGGCGGGTGGCGAGGTCGGCGCCGGTTCGGGAGGCGAGGGTAAGGTCAAAACCCAATAAGCGCGCCACCGCAAGGCCCTCGAACGCGCCCCGAAGCCGCCACCCGCCCCCGGGCGCGGGGTGGGCCTCGATGCGGTAGCGGCCGATGCCTACCCCCCGGTACTCGAGCCCATAGACCAGCACCTCGCCGTCCGCCCAGGGGACGGCGAGGGCCAGACCAAAGAGGGCGAAAAGCGCGAGCGCCCGAATGGCCCCAGCTTACCCGAGGACCTCCTCCGGCGGGGTATAGGGAAGGCCGAAGGCCTCGGCCACCGCCGGGTGGGTGAGCCGGCCGGCGTGGACGTTCAGCCCCTTCAAGAGGGCGGGGTCCTCCTTGAGCACGTCGAGCCCCTTCTCCGCCAGCTTCAGGACGTAGGGCAGGGTCTGGTTGGTAAGCGCGAAGGTGCTGGTGCGGGGTACCGCCCCCGGCATGTTGGCGACGCCGTAGTGGACCACCCCGTCCACCACGTAGGTGGGCTCGTCGTGGGTGGTGGGGCGGATCGTCTCCACGCAGCCGCCCTGGTCCACCGCCACGTCCACGATCACCGCGCCCTCCTTCATCGTCGCCACCATCTCCCGGGTCACGAGCTTCGGGGCCTTGGCCCCCGGGATCAGCACCGCGCCGATCAGGAGATCGGCGAACCGCACCGCTTTCTTGATGTTGGCCTCGGTCGAGGTCAGGGTGACGAGCCGGCCGCCGAAGACGTCGTCCAGGTACTGGAGCCGCCGGTGGTTGATGTCGAGGACGTAGACCTGGGCTCCCATGCCGAGGGCGATCTTGGCCGCGTTGGTGCCCACGGTGCCGCCCCCCAGGATCACCACCGAGGCCGGGGCCACCCCGGGAACCCCGCCGAGCAGGATGCCGCGGCCCCCCATGGGCTTTTCCAGGTAGTAGGCCCCGACCTGGGTGGCCATGCGGCCGGCGACCTCGCTCATGGGGACGAGGAGGGGAAGCGAGCCGTCTTCGAGCTGCACGGTCTCGTAGGCGATTCCGGTGACGCCGCTTTTCAGCATCGCCTCGGTGAGCTCCCGGCTCGCTGCCAGGTGGAGGTAGGTGAAAAGGAGCAGGCCGGGGCGGAGGTACTTGTACTCCTGGGGGAGGGGTTCCTTGACCTTGACCACGAGCTCGGCCCCCCAGGCCTCCTCGGCGGAGACCAGTCGGGCTCCGGCCTCGGCGTACTCGGCGTCGGACATGCCCGAGCCGAACCCGGCGCCTTGTTCCACCAGGACCTCGTGGCCGCGCCGGACCAGGCTCTCGACCCCGCCCGGCGTCATCGCCACCCGGAACTCCATGGGCTTCGTTTCCTTGGGAACGCCGATTTTCATTCGGACCCCCTTCGGATTTTAGGTTAGGGGTCCAAAGCGGCTCGGAAAAAGGGAGAATCGAAGGAGGAGGCCGCCTTTGGGTTTGCGATTTTTCGGGGATATCGGGAGAATGCTTTTCATGCCAAAGGTCACGCTCGACGCCCGTGACCGGGCGATCCTCGACGCCCTCCAGGAGGACGCCCGGCTCTCCTTTGCGGCGCTGGCCCGCCGGGTGGGGATGAGCCCGCCGGCGGTGGCCGAGCGGGTGCGGAGGCTCGAGGCCGAGGGGGTGATCCAGGGCTACGGGGCGCGGCTCAACCTCGAGGCCCTGGGGTACCCGGTGACCGCGCTCGTCGCCGTCGCCGCCAGCCCTGAGCGCTACCCCCGGGTCTGGGCCTACGCCGAGGCCACGCCCGAGGTGCGGGAGTGCTACTTCGTCACCGGCGAGGCGAGCTTCGTGCTCCGGGTGGTGGCCCGATCGATCGACGACCTCCGGCGGATCATCGAGGATCTCGGGGTGTTCGGGAGCACCCGGACCTCGGTGGCGCTCAAGGCGCCCCTTATCAAGACCCGTTTTCCCTTGGCCGAAAGACCCGGCGGATCTTGAGCTTGAAGCCGTCCCCCTCGGCCACCGCCACCAGGTTTCCCCGCCGGTCGGTGAGGCCCACCAGGCCCTTGGCGGGGATCGGCAGGGGCACCCCCTCGAGCACCCGCCGCACCTCGGTGTGGTCGAGCTCGACGGTGGGGAAGGGCAAGGCCTCGACCTCGGGGATCCGCCCCTCGAGGAGCCGTTCGGGCGGCACCGCCCGGGCGAGGTCCACCCGTCCCACCCGGGTGCGCACGAGCCCCGAGAGGAAGGCCTTGGTGCCGAGAAGTTCGCCGAGGTCCCGGGCGAAGGCCCGGACGTAGGTGCCCGGCCCCACCACCAGCCGGACGATCGCGGTGGGGTAGGGGCCGAGGGGCGGGGGGAGTTCCACCGGCCGGCCCCGCTCGGCGAGGCGCCAGCCCTCGGGGCCGGGGGCGATTTTTTTGGGGCGGGGCTCGGGCTCGAAGGCGAGGAGCTCGACCTCGTGGTAGCGGACCGGGCGGGGGCTGAGCTCGAGCACCTCCCCCCGCCGCGCCGCCTCGTAGGCCCGCACCCCACCCACCTTGACCGCCGAGTAGGCGGGGGGGACCTGCTCGGTGCGCTCGAGGAAGGAGGCGAGCGCCCGCTTCAGCTCGCGCTGCCGGAAGCGCACCGGAGCCTCCTCCACCACCGGCCCCTCGGCGTCGAGGGTGGGGGTGGTGGCGCCGAAGCTGATCCAGGCGAGGTACTCTTTCTCGTCGGCGGAGAGGAAGGGGATCAGCTTGGTGTGGGGGTGGCTCGCCACCACTAAAAGCCCGGTCGCGAGCGGGTCCAAAGTGCCGGTGTGCCCCACCCGGCGGATCCCGAGGACCTTGCGGGCGGCGTCCACGACGTCGTGGGAGGTCATGCCGAGGGGCTTGTCCACGGCAAAAAGCGGCATCCTTGGGCATTCTCGCCCCGAGGCATGGGGATTGCAAGCGGGGTAGGGTGAGGGGCGTGGGCGAGCGGCTGCAAAAGTACCTGGCCCGGGCCGGGGTGGCCTCGCGCCGGAAGGCCGAGGAGCTGATCCGCGCGGGCCGGGTGACGATCGACGGCCGGGTAGCCCGGCTCGGCGACCGGGTGCCCGAGGGCGCCGAGGTCCGGGTGGACGGCAAGCCGGTGGACCCGCCGGGGCCGCCGGTGGTCCTTGCGCTTTATAAGCCCCCCGGCTACACCACCACGAAGCGCGATCCCCACGCCGAGCGCACCGTCTACGAGCTGGTCCCGGACCTCCCCGGCCTGGTGGCGGTGGGCCGGCTCGACCGGGACTCGGAGGGGCTTTTGCTCTTTACCAACTGGGGCGAGCTCGCCCACCGGCTTTCCCACCCCCGCTACGGGGTGGAGAAGGTCTACCGGGTCACCTGTCGGCGGGGCACGCCCCCCCGGGCGCTCCTCAAGCGGCTCGAGCGGGGGATCGTCGAGGGCGGCGAGCGCCTGGTGGCGAAAAAGGCCCGCCCCGCTCCCCACGGGGCGGTGCTCACCCTCACCGAGGGGAAAAAGCGCGAGGTCCGGCGGATGATGCGGGCGATCGGCTACCCGGTGGCGCGGCTTTTGCGGGTGAAGTACGGACCGGTGCGGCTCGGGGGGCTTTCCCCCGGGCAGTGGCGTAGGCTTTCGGAGGGGGAGACGATGGCGCTCGCAAGGGCGGTGGGGCTATGGAAGGAGGATCGGTGACCGCGGTCTTCCTCGTCGGGGTTGGGATCCTGCTCCTCTACCTAGGCGGCGAGCTCTTGGTGCGCAACGCCTCCCTCCTTGCCCGTGCGCTGGGTTTGAGCCCCCTCGTCGTCGGCCTGACGATCGTGGCCTTCGGTACCTCGGCCCCCGAGCTCGCGGCGAGCCTCGCCGCCGCCCTCAGGGGAGCACCGGAGCTCGCCTTTGGCAACGTGGTGGGTTCCAACGCGGCCAACCTGGGGCTGATCCTGGCCCTGGCCGCGCTGATCCGACCCATCCGGGCCCAGGCCCGCTTTCTCCGCCGGGAACTCCCCTTCATGGTGGGGGTGGTGGGCTTGCTGCTCCTGGTCGCGATGGACGGCCGGGTGAGTCGGCTCGAGGGGAGCCTTCTGCTGGTTCTCCTTTCGTTTTACCTTTACGTGCTGCTCCGCGATCGCGAGGTGCCCGAGGTCGAAGCGGAGTTCGCCGCCGAGTACGGGGGTTCGGCGGGTCTCGTAGTGCTGCGCTTTATCCTGCTCGCGCTCGGGGTGCTTACCCTCGCCCTGGGCTCGAGCACCCTCATCGAGGGCGCGGTGGCCCTCGCGCGCTATTTCGGGGTGGGAGAACGGGCGATCGGGCTGACCGTGGTGGCGGTGGGTACGAGCCTCCCCGAGCTCGCCGCCGCCCTGGTGGCCGCCCTGCGCCGGGAGGGGGATATCCTCCTCGGCAACCTCGTGGGCTCCAACATCTTTAACGTGTTGGCGATTCTCGGGATCGTGGCGGCGGTACGACCCCTCGCGATCGCGGCCGGGCTGGGTTCCGACCTCCTCGGCATGGCGGGGATCTCGTTGCTGGCCTGGGCCTTCCTCTGGACCGGGATGCGGCTCGGCCGCCGGGAGGCGGCGGTGTTGCTCGCTTTTTACCTTCTTTACGTGGGGGCGGTGTTTTAAGGGGGGCCTGTTCGGCCCCCCGTGGCGGGCTACTTGCGGGCGGGCGGCCCCACCTCCCGCTGGTGCGGGGTGGGGACGTACTGCACGCTGGGCCGGCCCATCTGGGGCTGGGGGTAGAGCTCCATGAGCTCGTAGACCTCCTTCGGCATCTCGGTCTTGACCGGGAGGCCGAGCTCCTTCGCGAAGTCGGCGAAGATCGGG
This sequence comes from Thermaceae bacterium, assembly GCA_026989475.1. Lineage (GTDB taxonomy): Bacteria > Deinococcota > Deinococci > Deinococcales > Marinithermaceae > WFXV01. Next base: position 7,108 of record JALSJG010000263.1, read on the forward strand.
TAGTCGTGGGTCCAGGTGCCCTGGGAGAGGGTGTCGGCGACGGCCTCGGCCCTGTCCTCGGGCATCTTGTCGGCGAGCAGCTCCTTGACGAACGCCTTGACCTGCTTGAGGGCCTTCTTCGAGACGTCGGCGTAGATCAGGGTCTGGTCGTCGATGTCCTTGGGCTCCTTTTGCTCGAGCACCTTGACGATCGAGGCCGCCGGGTACTGCCCGAGCTGGGGGTCCACCGGGCCGAGCACGGCGTTTTCGTCCATCACGATCTCGTCGGCGCCCAGCGCGATCAGGGTACCGCCCGACATGGCGTAGTGGGGAACGAAGACGGTGACCTTGGCGGGGTGTTTTTTAAGCGCCCGGGCGATCTGCTCGGCGGCGAGCACGAGCCCGCCGGGGGTGTGGATGATCAGGTCGATGGGCACGTCGTCGTCGGTCATCCGGATGGCGCGGAGGACGTGCTCGGAGTCGTCGATGGTGATGAAGCGGGAGAACGGGATCCCGAGGAAGCTGATCGCCTCCTGGCGGTGGATCAGCGTGATCACCCGGGAACCCCGCTTCTTCTCGAGCTCCGCCATCTTCCGGGCGCGGGCGGCGAAGAGCGCCTGTTGCTGCATGTAGGGGGAGAGCATCGAGAAGACGATGAAAAGCCAAAAGAGCAGCGAGATCGGGTCCATCCCTACCTCCTTACCCTAAGGTTAACCGGAACCGGGGCGTAGGCGAACCAGGCCGGGGCCGCGTGGTAACGGCGCCGCTGG
>JALSJG010000264.1 GCA_026989475.1 Thermaceae bacterium
GCGAGGAGGAGGAGAGGGTCCTTCTCCCGGGCCCAGCGGGCGACGGCGGAGAGGTTCCAAAGCGAACCAAGCGCCACCTTCCGGGCGCGATCCGCCGCCCGGTGGGCGGCCCGGGTGCCGTTGGTGGTGCTCATGACCACCCTACTCCCGGCGACCGGGGCGGAGAGGGCCTCGCGGGGGCTGTTCCCGAGGTCAAACCCCGGCGGGCGGAGGCCGCCGGTCTCGCCGGCGATGAGGAAGCCCTCGCCTTTTAAGGCGAGGGCGGTTTCGTGGTCGGGGGCGAGCCAGAGCTCGAGGGCGCCGGCCTCGAGCAAGGCGACGGCGGTGGTGGTCGCGCGGATCACGTCCACGACCACCGCGGCTTCGGCCTGGGGCAGGGGTTCGTTAGGGCAGAGCGCCGCCCAAATCACGGAGGGCCTCCCGGTAGGCGGCGAGGTTCTCGGCGACCGGCCGTTCGTTGTAAAGCCCGGAGGCGGCGACGAGGACGTCAGCCCCGAGGGCAGCGAGGCGGCCCGCGTTTTCCGGCTTCACCCCGCCGTCCACCGCGATCTCGAAGGGGGCGCCCTCGGCCCGCCGCAGGGCGGCGAGGCGCTCGAGCTTTCGGTAGGTGCGGGGGATGAAGCGCTGGCCGGCGAACCCGGGGTTGACGCTCATGAGGAGGACCTGGTCGGTGAGCTCGAGAAGGTCAGTGAGGGCCTCCACCGGAGTGCCGGGGTTGATGGCGATCGCCGCCTTCGCCCCAAGCGCCCGAATGCTCTCTAGCAGCCGGTGGGGATGGGGGGTGGCTTCGAGGTGGAAGGCGAGGAGACTGGCTCCGGCTTGGATCAGCTCGGGAGCGAGGCGCTCGGGCTCGGCCACCATTGCATGGACCTCGAGGGGGCGGCTGCTTACCTTGCGGATCGCCTCGACCACCACCGGGCCAAAGGTCAGGTTGGGGACGAAGCGGCCGTCCATGACGTCGAGATGGAAGCGGTCCACGCCGGCGGCCTCGCTCTCGGCCACCGCCTCGGCCAGCCGGGCGAAGTCGGCGGCCAGGATGGAAGCGGCGATCCGGCTCATTGCAAGCCGTAGAGCACCTGTTCCAATGCGTCCAGGTCACGGAGGACGAGTCCGCCGGTGACGGAAGCGATGATTCCTCGGTCGCGAAGCTCGTGGACTACCCTCGTCGCCGTCTCCCGGCTGGTGCCCGCGAGGTTCGCGATCTCCTGGTGGACGATGGGGATGAACCAGCCGCCGTCCCGGGGCTCGCCGTGGCGGTGGCGGTAGAGCTTCAAGAGGGCGAAGGCCACCTTGCTCTTTGCCTCCTCGAAGGTGAGGAAGAGGATCTCGTCGTTCATCTCACGGAGGCGGGAAGCGATGATCCGCGCGAGGTTGTGCCCGAGGAGGGGGAAGCGACGGAGGAGGTTCAGATAGGTGTCGCGGAAGAGGACGAGGACTTCGGTGGCGGTTTCGGCGACGGCGGAGGCGCTGCGTGGCTTTTCCTCAACCAGGCTCATCTCACCGAAGATCTCGCTGGGATGGATGTAGGCGAGCACCTTGCGGCGGCCTTCCAGGCTTTCCCGAAAGATACGCACCTTTCCCGAAAGCACCAGGTAAAGGGCATCCCCGGGGTCTCCCTTTTGGAAGATCGTTGCGCCGGGATCAAACCGCCAAGCCGGACAAGCTTCCCGAAGGATCCGGTGGGACTGCACGGGTAGGCCCCGTAGAAACTCCGACTGACTTAATACCTTGTCCGCAATCACCGACGCCAAGCATACGCTAGTAAGAGGGCTTCTGTAAAGAAAGGGTACGATGTTAGACGATGGGGGTGGTGCTGCGCGCTAAAGGTCTTAAGTTCTCGTACCCTGGTCTCCCAATTTTTTCAGGATTGGACTTAGAGATTCCGGCGGGAGAGGTTCGAGTACTGCTGGGGCCTTCGGGATCGGGAAAGACCACCTTGGTCCATCTCCTCGCGGGGATCCTTGAACCCCACGGAGGTACGGTTTACTGGGGCGGGCACCCGATTAGCGGCGTGCCCGAGGAACGGCGGGTCCGGCTCCGGCGGCGCTTTCTCGGGCTCGTCTTCCAGCACCATTACCTTTTGCCCGAACTCAGTGCGCTTGAGAACGCCATGTTGCCGGGTTGGCTTTTGGGACGGCCCGATCCGGAACGGGCTGAGGGGTTGCTTGCAAGACTCGGGCTTTACGGCCGGACAAGGCTCAAACCGGAGGCGCTCTCGGGCGGCGAGCGCCAACGTGTGGCGGTGGCCCGGGCGCTCTACGCCCGGCCCCGGTTGCTTCTCGCCGACGAGCCCACCGGCGCCCTCGATCCGGCGAACGCGCGGGCGGTGCTCGAGGCGCTTCTTTCCCTGGCCCGGGAAGAAGGGGCGGCGGTCTTGCTCGCGACCCACGACGAGCGCCTGGTCGCGGGGCTCCCCGGTTGGCGCCTGGTGGCGGGGCGCCTGGTATCCTTGGAATCGTGAGCCCGATTCATATCCACGCCGGTCCCGACGATCTCGCCCCCTACGTCCTCTTGCCCGGAGATCCGGGGCGCGCCCGCCGGATCGCCGAGCGCTACCTCGAGGACGCCCGGCTCTACAACGACCATCGCGGCCTCCTCGGCTACACCGGCCGCTACCGGGGGATGCCCGTCTCGGTGCAGACCACCGGCATGGGCACCCCTTCGGCGGCGATCGTGGTCGAGGAGCTGATCCAGCTAGGTGTGAAGCGGCTCGTGCGGATCGGCACCGCAGGGGCGCTCTCCCCTAGGGTGCGCCCCGGCGAGCTGGTGGTGGCCTCGAGCGCCATCCCCGCCGACGGGACCACCCGGCAGTACCTGAAGGGGCGACCCTTCGCCCCGGCGCCGAGTTTTCGGCTCTTAGAGGCGCTGGTGGAGTCCGCCGGCGAGGGGGTGCACGTGGGCCCGGTCCTCACCGAGGACGCCTTTTACGCCACCACCCCCGAGGAGGCCCGGGAGTGGGCCTCTTACGGAGCGCTCGCGGTCGAGATGGAGTCGGCGGCGATCTTCCTCCTGGCGGGGATGCGCGGGGTGGAGGCCGCCAGCATCCTGGCGGTATCGAACAACGTTGGGGATCCCGAGCTCGTTCCCGAGCAGGTCCTCACCCGCGCCGTGGACCGCATGATCGGGGTGGCGCTTTCCGCGCTTTTGCGATTGGAGGAGCGAGCATGAAGTTCGAGCTTGAGCATTCCCACGGGCCGGAGTTCGAGCACCTCGACTACCGGGTAGAAGAAGGCGTGGCGCTGATCACCATCCGCCGCCCCGAGGTCCTAAACGCGCTTTCCACCGCGCTGCTCCGGGAGCTCTCCGAGGTTCCCGAGCTCGTGGCCGAGGACCCCTCGGTGCGGGCGGTGATCTTCACCGGCGAGGGTAAGGCTTTCGTAGCCGGTGCCGATATCCCCGAGATCGCCGGGCTTTCCGACGTGTTTGTGGCCCGGGAGTTTTCCCTCCTTGGCCAGGACGTGATGAACGCGATCGCGGCCATGCCCGTGCCCACCATCGCGGCGATCAACGGCTACGCTCTGGGAGGAGGGCTCGAGCTCGCCCTCGCCTGCGACCTCCGGGTGGCCGCGAGAAACGCGAAGCTCGGCCTGCCCGAGGTGGGTCTCGGCCTCATCCCGGGTTTCGGCGGCACCCAGCGCCTGCCCCGGATCGTGGGCCTCGGTCGGGCCCTCGACCTGATCCTGACCGGCCGCCACGTGGAGGCCGAGGAGGCCTACCAGATGGGGCTCGTGAACCGTCTGGCCGAGGACGCGTTGGACGAGGCACGGTCGTTGGCGGCTTCTTTGGTGAAGAACGGACCCGTGGCGATGGCGCTCGCCAAGGAAGCGGTCTTCCGGGGCATGGATCTTCCGCTTCCCGAGGGGCTCGAGATCGAGGCCGACCTCTTTGGACTGGTCTCCCGCACCGCCGACTTCAAGGAAGGGACGGGCGCCTTCTTGGAAAAGCGGAAGCCCAACTTTAAGGGGGAGTGAGTGGACGACCGGGTCATCCACGTCGCGAGTTCCAAGACCAAACTCCATCAGGAGGCCGACCAGGCCATCCGGAAGGGGCTCTCCGGCTACCCCCGGGCGCTCAAGGCCTACGAGCTCTTGGTCGCGGACCCCGAGGCCCGGGCGAGCTGGGACATGGCCAACTACATCACCGTGCACAAACTCGGCTATAACGACCACGGCCGGGTGCACGCGATCCTTACCGGGGCCGCGGCGGTAGCCATCCTAAGGCTTCTCGTCGAGGCCGGGGTCAAGACCGACACGGAAAAAAGCGGGGCGGGGGAGCTCGAGGACGCCTATGTCGTCACCCTGCTCGGCACCATGCTCCACGACATCGGAAACCAGGTCCACCGCGTGCACCACGAGGCCTTCGGGGTGACCCTGGCAGCGCCGATTTTGGACCGCGTGTTAGCCGAGGTCTACGACGATCCCGCCCAGCGGGTGCGGCTTCGGGGTCTTGCGCTCCACTCGATCTTTAGCCACGATCTGGAGCCCGAACCCCTTACCGTCGAGGCTGGGGTGACGGCCGTCGCCGACGGTACCGACATCACCAAGGGACGGGGCCGCAAGGCCTTCGCGCTGGGCTCGATCGACATTCACTCGATCTCGGCGCTGGCGGTGGACGAGGTGATGATCCTCCGGGGTCGGGAGGTGCCGGTGGAGATCCGGGTGAAGATGAACAACGCCGCCGGCATCTTCCAGGTGGAGGAAACGCTCACCAAGAAGGTCATCAAAAGCCCCATCCGGGACTATGTCACCGTGGTCGCCACCACCCACACCGACGGCGACCACGACCAGCGGATCATCCACCGGGTCCGGCTGCACGAGCGGGAACCGCGCTTCGTCCTGGAAGAGTGAGTCGCGGCCCTCGCTTTTCAACTTCTCAAGCCTCGCCCTCGGCGTTCTCGTACTCACCGGAGATCACGCCGTGATGATCGGCATGGCCCGGTCCGGAGCCTCCCGGCCCCAACACGGCATTAGGCGGTCCTGATCGGCCCCTGGGAGCGAAGGGGTTTCGGATCGCTTGCACTAGCCTTGCCGCCTCCTTGCTGTGGATTCCCTACCTCCAATGGCTCGGCGGTCTCCCCCCCTTTTTGGATCGCGGCCAAGCTCCTCCCCGAAGGGGTGGGAGGCCGGCCCCGCGCGGATCGCGAACGGGTTTTGGCAGGCGGTGGTGCTGATCGTGGTCGCGGACTTCACCCTTTCGCTCGAAAACGTGCTGGCGCTGGCCGCGGCCAGCAGGGGGTACCTTTTGCCACTCGCTCCCGGACTCGACCTGTCGGTCCTGATTTGGATGCGGAGAGCGGGTCTGGCTCCCAGGTGGCCGAACCCCTGGACCAGGGTTACCTTGCTGATGAATTGGGCTGGGCCACGGCTTTGCATGTACAAGCCCCTTCCTCGTGATTGGACCAATGGGCGTACTTCGGGCTTTCTCCCCGGGCGGACCCTTTTCCTTTGCAACCCCCGCCCGGCGGTGCTCGGGCGCGATGTTTGGGTTAGGAAAGTCGCGAGAAAAACCGGCTTCGGCGATTACAATGAACGTGTGCGGTTCAAGGATCGCCGTCACGCGGCGGAGCTCCTGGCCGAGGCGGTGCGTCCCCTCGGGCTCGTGTCCCCGGTGGTGCTCGGCATACCCCGGGGTGGGGTGGTGATCGCAGACGTGCTTGCCGAGCATCTGGGAGGGACGATGGACGTGATCCTCGCCCGCAAGGTCGGGGCTCCCGGCAACCCCGAGTTCGCTCTCGGGGCGGTCGCGGAGACCGGCGAGGTCATCCTCCAGCCCTACGCTTACCGTTACGCCGACGAGGCCTACATCCGCAACGAGGTGGCGCGGCAGCTCCGGGTGATCGAGGAGCGGCGGGCGAAGTACCGGGCGGCCCGCCTCAAGGAACCGCTCGCCGGGCAGATGGTCGTGCTCACCGACGACGGCATGGCCACCGGCAGCACCATGGAGGCGGCGCTGGCGGCGGTGCAGGCCGAGGCCCCCGCGCGGGTGGTGGTGGCGGTGCCGGTGGCGCCGCCGGAGGCGGTGACGCGCCTTCGGGGCAAGGTCGAGGTGGTGGTACTCTCCACTCCACCTGACTTTACCGCCGTAGCCGCCTACTACGAGGTCTTTCCCCAGGTGGAGGACGATGAGGTGGTAGCCTTGTTGGCCAAATGGGGAGGGAAGGTTTGAAGGCGAAGGTCGTCCACGCGGACAAGGTTCGGCGGTTACCGGTGGATCACGCAGAGGGCGCGTTTATTCAGATCCTGATCGGTCCCGAAGAGGCTCCAAACTTCGTTCTCCGGCGGTTCACCCTGCTCCCCGGAGGAAGGATTAAGAGGCACCGCCATCCCGACGTCGAGCACGAGCAGTACGTGCTCGCCGGACGGATGCGGATTGGCCTCGACGACGCGGTCTACGAGGTCGGGCCTGGGGACGCGGTCTTTATTCCCCCGGGCGTGGCGCACTGGTACGAGAACGTGGGCGAGGATCCAGTACTCTTCCTATGCCTGGTACCGAGGACGAAGGAGTACAAAACCGAGTGGCTTGAATAGGAGCAGCGTGTGGGGGCCCGCCCCCGGGGGCGGGCCCCCTCTTTTACCGCTTACGCCCGGATCTCCATTCGCTGGAAGACGATGTAGGCCAGGGTGAAAAAGAGCACGCTGGCGGCGATCAAGCCGGCGAACTGGGGCCAGACGAGGAGCACCGACTGGGAAAGGGGCAGGGGAGTTCCGAGCACCATCCCCTCGAGCTGGGCGGGGAGTACCGGCCCGAGCGCCCGGACCTCGGGCTGCAGGAGGGCCAGGGTGGCCTCGGCGTAGAGGGTATTGGGGGCGAGACGGGCGAGAGCGAGCTCGGTCTGGGCCTGTCGCAGCACCTCCTCGGGGAAGCCGTAGTGGATCGGGCTGATCACCGGGGCCAAAAGCCCCGCGATCATGCCCCAGAAGACGGTGAAAAAGAGCCAGACCCCGATCGCCGCCAGGGCGCTGGTGGTGGGGCTTTTGAAGACCACCGAGAAGAAGAGCGCCACCGCGAGCCAGACCCCGCCGTAGGCCAGGGTGGCGGCGAGGTAAAGCAGGCTCCGCGCCACCTCCTCTCCGGAGGGGGCGAGGCCGGTGAAGAGGATGCCGAGCCCGGTGATGAGCAGCCAGACCGCGAGCAAAACGAGCGCCAAGGTGGCGAGCCCCGCCAGGTACTTTCCAAAGAGCAGAGCGTCCCGGTAGATCGGCTGGGAGAGCACCCGGCCTAGGGTACGGCGCTGGAACTCCCCGTTGACCGCGTCGAATCCGAGGGCGATCGCGAGGAGGGGCACGAGGAAGCCGGCGAAGGCGACGAAGGAGGGGAGCGGCTCCTTGGCGGTGGTGAAAAGACGCAGGAAAAGGAAGACGTCCTCGCCGACCACGTTCTTGATCGTCTGGATGGCGGCGTAGATGGTGGCCATCGCGGTGAGGACGATCAGCGCTTCCAAAAGCCGCATCCGGGTGCCCGAAAGCTGGTCGGCGAACTCCTTCAGAAAGACCACACCGAGGCCGGAAAACGCCGAGCCCTCACGCCGCGTCACGGCTCACCTCCTCGAAGTAGGCGCGGTAGATCTCGTCGAGGCTTGGCTCCTCAAGCTCAAGCCCGAAAAGCCTCCCGCCCTCCCGGACCACGGCCCGGGCCACGTCGGGCCTCAGGTCCTGCTCGGTCTCGAGCAGGAGCGCCCCGTCTTCCCGGTGGACCCGGAGCACGCCGGGGATCGCGGCGAGGGCCGATTCGAGCCCCTCGCCCTCGGCCCGGACCCGGATCCGGTAGGCGCCCCCGAGCACGCTTTTTGCGAGCTCGGGCACCGAGCCCACGAGCTCCATCCGCCCCTTTCGGAATAGCCCCACCCGGTCGGTGA
>JALSJG010000265.1 GCA_026989475.1 Thermaceae bacterium
AGCCCAAGCAGCACGGTCGCCCGGGCCCCGCGAATGGTCTCAAGGAGCCCCGGGGCCTTGCCCGAAAACGCCCAGCCCTCGACCACCTTGGGGTCGTGGGCGAACTCCTCTTTGTAGTGCTCCATGTGGCGGTTTTTGAGGAGAAGCCCTTTCGAGTCGAGGACGAAGATGCGGGAAAGCGCCTCCTCCTCGCTGAGCCCCGCGTCCATCAGCCCGGCCTTGATCGCCCGGGCCACCCCGACGCCGCCGGCCCCCGCGCCCAGGATGACGAAGCGCTGGTCGGTGAGCTTTTCCTCCTTCATTCGCATGGCGGCGAGCAGCCCGGCGAGCGTCACCGCGCCGGTACCCTGAATGTCGTCGTTGAAAGAGGGAATCCGCTTGCGGTAGCGCTCGAGCACGGTAAACGCCGCGTCCTTCGCGAGGTCCTCCCACTGCAGGAGGACCTTGGGATAGCGCTCCTTCAAAGCCTCGACGAAGCGGTCCATGAAGCGGAGATAGGCCTGGCCGCGGAGGCGCTTGTGGCGAACCCCCAGGTAGAGGGGATCGGAGAGCAGGTCGTCCCGGTCGGTGCCGACGTCGAGCTCGACCGGGAGCGTCTTGTCCGGGGCCACGCCGCCCGCGGCGGTATAAAGGGAGAGCTTCCCGATCGAGATCGCCATCCCTCCAAACCCCTGGTCGCCGATCCCGAGGATCGCCGAGGAGTCGGTCGCCACCACCAGCCGCACGTCCTCGAGGGGTACGTTCTCGAGCACCTGCTCGATGCGCCCGATGTTGTCGGTGGAAACGGTGAGCCCCCGGGGGAGCCGGTAGATGTGGGAAAAGAGCCGGACCGCCTCGCCCACCGTGGGGGTGTAGATGATCGGCATCATCTCCTCGAGGTGCTCGACCAAAAGGGCGTAAAAGAGCACCTCGTTCCGGTCCTGCAGGTCGCGGAGGAAGATGTGCTTGTCGAGCGGGGTCTGGAGCAGGCGGTAGCGGCGGTAGTTCCGCTCCTTCTGTTCTTCGATGTCGGCCACGTGGGGGGGGAGGAGCCCGTCGAGGTCGAGGAGCTTTCGCTCGTCGGCGGTAAAGGCGGTGCCCTTGTTCAAAAGCGGGATGCGGGTGAGCAAAAAGCCGCTGACGTAGACCTCGAGGTAGCGGTTCCCGCGTTCGTCGCGCTTGACGTCGTAATACTTGCTGACCCGGGCCATGCGCTCATTGTAGAGGCCCGGTCAAAGACGGCTGTCCCGCCCCCTTGGGGGCAAAATAGGGAGCGGGAAAGGAGGCGCGTATGGCACTCACCGGAAGACCCAAGGTCAGCATCATCGGCGCGGGGAACGTCGGCGCGACCCTCGGGATGCGCATCGCCGAGAGCGGGCTCGCCGACGTGGTGATGGTGGACATCGTCGAGGGGATGCCCCAGGGCAAGGCGCTCGACCTCTCCGAGGCCCGGCCCATCGTGGGCAACGACGTCACCATCGTGGGCACCAACGACTACGCCTTGATCGAGGGCTCGGAGATCGTGGTGACCACCTCGGGGGTGCCCCGGAAACCCGGAATGAGCCGGGACGATCTCATCGAGATCAACGCGAAGATCGCAAAAGACGTCGCCGAGAAGATCAAGCAGTACGCCCCCGACGCGATCATCATCCAGGTGGCGAACCCCCTCGACGCGATCACCTACGTGATCGCCGAGATCACCCAGGTCCCGAAGCACAAGATCATGGGCATGGCCGGGGTACTCGACACCGCCCGCTACCGCTACTTCATCGCGGAAAAGCTGGGCGTGAGCGTGAAGGACGTCTTCGGGGTGGTGCTCGGCGGCCACGGCGACAGCATGGTCCCGCTCCCCCGGCTCACCACCGTGGGCGGGGTACCGCTCCCGGAACTCCTGCCCGAAGACGAGATCGAGGCGATCGTCGAGCGCACCCGGAAGGGCGGGGCCGAGATCGTGAGCCTCTTGAAGACGGGCTCCGCCTACTACGGCCCCTCGGCCGCCACCTGGGAAATGGTGAAGGCGATCCTCAAGGACGAGAAACGCATCCTCCCGGTGGCCACCTACCTCGAGGGCCAGTACGGCATCGAGGGGCTCTTCGTCGGCGTGCTGGCGGTGCTCGGCAAGGGTGGCGTCGAGAAGATCTGGGAGGTGCCCTTGAAGCCGGAGGAGCTCGAGGCCTTGAAGCAAAGCGCCGAGCACGTGCGGGAGCTCGTCGAGAAGGTCGACGAGCTCGGGATTCTCTAAGCGAAGCCTCCCTCGCCGCGGTCGGCGCTCCCGGCCGCGGCTTCCTCCTCGCCGTTGGGGGCAGCGGGATAGGAGCCGAGCACCTTGACGAAGGCAGCCCGACGAAGGAGCGCAAGGAGCGCCCTCGAGGGGGCCTCGTCCTCCACGTGTCCCTCGAAGTCGAGGTAGAAGACGTAGCTCCAGGGCCGGTCCTTTCTGGGGCGGGACTCGACCTTGGTGAGGTTCACCCCCGCCTCGGCGAAGGCCCCGATCGCCTCGTAGAGCCCCCCGGGGCGGTGGCGCACCGCGAAGACCACGCTGGTCTTGTAAGGGCCCTCGCCCCGGGGCTCCTCCTCCCGGGCGAGGACGAAGAAGCGGGTGTAGTTGAAGGCAAAGTCCTCGATCCCGCACTCGAGGACCCTAAGCCCGTAGCGCTCCGCCGCCCGGCGGCTCGCGATGGCGGCGAGGCCGGGCCTCGGGTTTTCCGCCACCATCCGGGCGGCGCCGGCGGTGTCCGAGACCGGAACCGGGGTGAGCAGGTGGCGGGCCAGAAAACCGTCGCACTGGGCGAGCGCCTGGGGGTGGCTCGCTACTTCTCGAATCTCCTCGAGCTTCGTCCCAGCCGGGGCCACCAGGCAGTGGCGCACCCTCAGCACCACCTCGCCGACCACGTGGAGGTCGCTTTGGAGGAGGAGGTCGTAGGTTTGGTTGATGCTGCCGGCCACGGCGTTTTCCACCGGCACGATGCCGCGCTCCGCCTCTCCCCGGGTCACTGCCTCGAAGACCTGGTGGAAGGTGGGAAGCCCCACCGGGGTGGCTTCAGGTGCGTACTTGAGCGCGGCCTCCTCGCTGAAGGCCCCTTCCTGCCCTTGGTACGCGATCCGCATCCGCTCCACTATACTGAGCCGCGTGCTGCGGCGGGTTCGGGGCGAGGTAAGCGCGGTGGGCGAGGACCGGCTTTGGCTTTGGGTCGGGGGGTTTGAGCTCGAGCTCCTCGCTCCCACCCCAACGCTCGCCGCCCTTGAGGTAGGCGGGCCCGCCACCCTATTCGTCCACCTCCACTGGCGGGAGGAGGGACCGTTGCTCTTTGGATTTGCCACCGAAGCCGAGCGCGAGGCGTTTCTCCGCCTCCTCGGGGTGAGCGGCGTGGGCCCCAAGGTCGCCCTCGCCCTCCTCGGCACCCTGGGAGCGGAGGGGCTTTTCCACGCGGTGGCGGCGGAGGACGCCGCCGCCCTCACTGCCGCCCCGGGAGTGGGGAAAAGGGTGGCGGAACGGGTGGTGCTCGAGCTCAAGGGCAAGCTCCCCCTCCCCGAAACCCCCGCCCCCGCCGCCGATGCGAAGACCCTGAACGAGGCGATCGAGGCCCTTTTGCTCCTCGGCTTTCGGGAGGCGGCGGTGCGGCGGGTGGTGCCCGCCCTCGCCCGCGCTCACCCCGAGGCCGGCCCCGAGGAGCTGATCCGGCTCGCGCTCAAGGAGCTCCGCTAAATGAAGCTACGCGAGGTACGGGACCCCACCGAGTGGAACGCCCTCGTCCGCGGCTTTCGTTACCACGCGAGCCTGCAAAGCTGGGGCTGGGGCGAGGTGAAGCGCCTTTCCGGCTGGCGGCCCCGGCGCATTCTGATCGAGGAGGCAGGGCGTCCGGTGCTCGCCGCCCAGGTTTTGGAAAAGGGAAAGGGCCCCCTCGCCCTCGCCTACGCCCCCCGGGGCCCCGCCTTCGACGAGCCCGCAGCGCTCCCCGAAGCCCTCGCCCTGCTCGCCTCGAGCCTCCGGGGCGGCTACCTCAAGATCGAGCCGCCCCTATTGCTCCAAGAAGGCGAGGCGCCGCCCCGGATCCCGGGCCTCGTCCCGGCCGAGACGATCCAGCCTGAGTGCTCCCTCGTCCTTCCCCTCGACGGCGAGGAAAGCCTCCTCAAGAGGATGAAGCCCAAAACCCGCTACAACATCCGGCTCTCGGGCCGAAAGGGGGTGAAGACCCGCCTCGTCTTTCCCGGGGAAAGCGACGCCGAAGCCGCCTTCGACGCCTTCTTCCGGCTCTTTACCGAGACCAACCAAAGGGCGAGGCTCCGCCAGCATAGCCGCGCTTACTACGAGGCGGTCTTTCGCAAGATGCACCAGCCGGCGGGCGAGGCCTTCCTCGTGCTCGCCGAGCTCGAGGGCACGCGGCTTGCCGCCGGGCTTTTCGTCGCCTTCGGCGAGCGGGTGGACTACCTCTATGGCGGCTCCACCCGGGCCCGCCGGGAGGTCATGGCCCCCTACGCGATGCACTGGGCGGCGATCCGCTACGGGCTCGAGCGCGGCTACCGCTACTACGATCTCTGGGGCGTGCCCCGGGTGCCAAACCCAGAAAGCCACGCCTATGGCATCTACCGCTTCAAGGAGGGCTTCGGCGGGAGGCGGGTGCGCTTTCCCGCCTACGACCGTCCGCTCTCCCCTTTCTACCGGCCGCTCGTGCGCGCGCTTCGGCTTTACAAGGACTTCCAGAACTGGCGGGCCCGGGGCACCCGGCGGGACGTGCTCTAACCCCAACCTTACCTCCCGCGCGTAGGGTGAGGGCGTGGTACGCGCCGCCCTCGCCCTCCTCCTCGCCCTCCTCGCCGCCGCCTTCTGGCTTACCCGGGCGGGTGCGCCCCCGCCTCCCCCGGCGGTGGGCGAGGGCGTCTTCGAGGAGGTCGAACTCCTGCTTTTCCCCAAGGCCGACCCCGAGGCCCGCTGGCGGTTTTCCGCCCGGGAGGTCCGCTACCACCCGAAAACCCGGGTCGCCCGGGTCGAGGGGCTTTCCGAGGGGGCGCGCTACGTGGGGGATGCCCTTGACCTCAAGCTAAGGGCGGAGGCGATCGAGATCGACCGCTACGACAACCTGAAGACCCCGCGGGCGGTGGTGGAGATCCCCAAGGAGTGCTGGAAGCTCTACCTCGAGGGCGAGGGGTCCGCGCCGGTTCGGATTGACCAGGCCCGGGGGTTCTTTGCCCCCCGTTTCCGGCTCCAGGGCCCGGGGGTCCGGGTCGAGGGCCTGGGTTTCCGGGCCGATTTCGGCCTGGAGGAGGCGAGCTGGCGGTCGGGACGCGAGGAATGGCAGACCGGAGGCGAAAATGCGTGTAAGAGCGAGTAAGCTTTGGGTTTTCGGAATCCTGGCCGGGCTAGCGCTGGCGGCGGCCGGCCGGATCATCGTGATCGAGTACCCGAACGGCACCCGGAGCGGCAACCTGCGCTACGGCCCCTGGGTCTACACCGCGAACGAGCCCGGAGGGATCCTGGGACGGGTAGGAAACCTGGAGATCCTGGCGAAAAAGGCGGTGCTCGAAGCCCCCAAGGGCAAGAGCATGCAGGCTGCAAAGGGCGAGCGCACCGCGACCTTCGAGGGCGAGGTCGTGGTGCGCCGGGGACGGATCGAGGCCCGGGGGAAAAAGCTTGTCTACCAGGAGGCCACCGGGATCGGGAAACTCTTCGGCCCCGCGGTCATGGTCCAGCGCCCCGCCAAGGAGGGGGAGGATCCGGTCCGGGTGGAAGCCGAAGGCTTCCTCGCCTTTGACGTGGACGACGACACCTCGGAGAGCGAGGGCCGCGTGCGGCTCGAAAGCGGCCCCCAGCAAGGCTTTGCCGAGCGGGTCTACTACGAGGAAGAACGCGCCCTCGCGATTTTCAATACCCCGGGAGGGCGGGTTCGCCTGGTCCGCCACCGCAAGGAGGGCGGCGACCTCGTGATCGAAGCCGAGGAAGCCCGCATGCTTGTCCGGGAGAAAAAACTTCTGGCCAGGGGGGGCGTGGTCCTCACGGACGGGGACCTGGTGACCCGGGGGGACGCGCTTTACTACGACGACGAGAAGGGCGAGGCGATCGTGGTCGGAAAACCGGCGGTGAGCGAGGACCGAAAGCGAGGACGGAAGCTTTCCGCGGGGACCCTCCTCCACGACGTCGAAAAGCACCGGGTGCGGCTATACGGCAAGCCCTTTTCCCTGCCCGAAGCGGAGTTCGCCGCCCAAAAACGCTGATGCGGCGTGCCGCTTTCGCGCTCTTTCTCATCCTCCTGGCACTCGCCCAGGTCTTCCACCCCACCGCCACCCTGATCCACGGCGAGACCGAGGTGGTGGTGGAGAAAACCAGCCCCGACACGGTCGGGCTCGCCTGGATCGAGGAACAGGAGGGCGGGGTGCTCTTCATCTTCTACGACCCCCCACCCCACCGGGTAAAGGTGCGCTTCGGCGAGGACGCCCGGGCCTACGCCGCGCTCGCCCTGGTGGACCAGCCCGACGAAGGGGGCGGCACCGTGGCGCTCGGGGCAGGCGAGGCCCGCTACCTGGAGGGGGAGGACCGGGTGAAGTACGCCTTGCGGGAGGAGGCGGGGGCCGTGGCCATTGAGAAAGGGCGTTTCCGGGCCGAGGGGAGACGGCTCGATTACGACAATGACCAGGGCCTCGCCCGCATCCTCGGCCCCGTTCGCTTTCGCCGGGAGGGGAAGCGTTCGCTCTCGGGGCAAGCGGGAGCGCTCCTATACCGGGTGGAGGCGGGGGAGCTTTGGCTTTTGAACGGAGTGAAGCTCGTCCAGGAAAAACGCATTACCGAAGCCGAAAGGGCGCTGATCGACGAGGAATCGGGCCTTGCTTTCCTCGAAGGCGATCCGGTAAGGAGCGAAGCGCCCGACGAGCGGATCGCCGGCCGGCGCTTGGTCTACGAGCTAGAAAGCGGGGCGCTTTGGGTGCTCGAGGCCATTCAGGGCGCGTTCGAGGAAAGGTAAGCTCGGGAAGGCCCGTCGGCTCGATACGCCTTTCCGGGGTACGAACAACGTGGATCGGCGCCGTACCCCCCCCACGGCGCCCGGTACGGTAGGCCCGTACACGGGATTCCGCTAGCCGGAAACCCCGGCCATGAGCAGGCCAAGCTTTTCCTCGGTGGCTTCTTCGGGCCGCAGTTCGCCCACGATCCGCCCTTCGTACATGACGAGAATGCGGTCCGAAAGACTCATCACCTCGTTGAGATCGGCGGAGACGAGGAGCACCGCCATCCCCTGGTCCCGCGCCTCCACGATGCGGCGGTGAATAAACTCGATGGCCCCGATGTCCACACCGCGGGTGGGCTGGGCGGCGATCAGGATCCGGGGACGGCGGTGAAGCTCGCGGCCGACGATGATCTTCTGCGCGTTGCCCCCGGAATAATGGCGGGCGGAGAGGTGAATGCTCCGGGGGCGCACGTCGTAGGTCTCCACCACTTCCCGGGCGTAGCGATCGATCTCGGGATCCCGGAAAAACCCTAGCCGGTCCACGAAGGGGGGCTTGTAGTGGTCTCCCAGGACGATGTTGTCGCGGGTGGTGAAGTCGAGCACCAAACCACGGGCGTTCCGGTCCTCGGGGATGTGGGAGACCTTATGCTCCCGCACCTTGCGGGCGTCGGGAATCGCGATCACCTCGCCCTCGTAGCGAACCCGGCCGCGGTAGGGCCTAAGACCGGTGAGCGCCTCGACGAGCTCGGTCTGCCCATTCCCCTCGACCCCGGCGATGCCCACGATCTCGCCGGCCCGGACCTCGAGGCCCACCCCGGCCACCCGGGGTTTCTTCCCCGCCTCCTCGACCCAGAGGTCCTCCACCACCAAAAGGGGCTCGCCGGGCTTCGAGGGGCGCTTTTCCACCGTGAGGAT
>JALSJG010000266.1 GCA_026989475.1 Thermaceae bacterium
CTCGATCGCCTCGAGGCGGGCCTTGGAGTCGGGGTCGGTCTCCTTTTTGAGGGCCTCGCGCTCGATCTCGAGCTGGAGCTTCTTGCGCTCGAGCTGGTCGATCTCCTCCGGCTGGCTTTCGAGCTGCATCCGAAGCCGGGCCGCCGCCTCGTCGATCAGGTCGATCGCCTTGTCGGGCAGCCGCCGGTCAGTGATGTACCGGTGGGAAAGGGTCGCCGCCGCGATGATCGCCGGGTCGGAGATGCGCACGCCGTGGTGGACCTCGTACTTCTCCTTGATCCCGCGGAGGATGGTGATCGTGTCCTCGACGCTGGGCTCGTCCACCAAGACCGGCTGGAAGCGGCGCTCGAGCGCCGGGTCCTTCTCGATCTCCCGGTACTCGTCGAGGGTGGTGGCCCCGATCAGCCGGAGCTCGCCCCGGGCCAGGGCGGGTTTGAGCATGTTGCCCGCATCCACCGCGCCCTCCGCCTTGCCGGCGCCGACGATGGTGTGGAGCTCGTCGATGAACAGAATGATCCGGCCCTCGCTGGCGACGACCTCCTGGATCACCGCCTTAAGCCGCTCCTCGAACTCGCCGCGGTACTTGGCGCCGGCAAGCAGGGAACCCATCTGCAAGGCGATGATGCGCTTATCTTTCAGTCCCTCGGGCACGTCGCCCTTGACGATCCGCTGGGCCAAGCCCTCGACGATCGCGGTCTTACCCACGCCGGGCTCGCCGATCAAGACCGGGTTGTTCTTGGTCCGGCGCAGCAGGATCTGGATCGTCCGGCGGATCTCCTCGTCCCGGCCGATGACCGGGTCGAGCTTGCCCTCCTCCGCGAGCCTGGTCAGGTCGATGCCGTACTGCTCGAGGGCCTCGAAAGTGGCTTCGGCGTGTTCGGTCTGCACGGTTTTCCCTCCTCGTACTTCCTGGATGATCTTCTTGAGCGCTTCCGGGCTCGGCACCCCCGGAAAGCCCACTTCGGCGATGGCCAAGAGCAGGAGGTCCACCGCCACGAACCTGTCGCCCCACTCGGCGGCGAGCTTTACCGCCCGCTCAAGGGCCTGGTGGAGCCGGGCCGAGAGGTGGGTTCCGCCCTCGACCCCTTCCACCCGGGGCTTTTGCCCGAGCTCGCGGCTGGCTTCCCGCCGAATCGCCTCAGGGTCGCCACCGGCGGCGACGATGAGCTTAGTAGGCAAGCCGCCGGGGTCTTTGAGCAGGGCCAGGAGCAGGTGCGGGAGGTCGATCTCCTGATGCTTCATCTCCCGCGCCAGCACCTGGGCCTGGGCCAGGGCCTGCCGGGCGGCTTCGGTCCACTTCTCGAGGTTCATGCCTTCCCCTCCTCTAGGGTTTTATCATAAAGGTTGATATGACTCATGTCAATCTAGCGCGGGGGTAAGCTTGGGCCATGGAAGCCCGCACCCTCGAGCTCGTGTTCCCCTCCCACGCAAACCCCATGGGCAACGCCTTCGGCGGCTTCGTCGTCGGACTGATGGATAAGGTCGGCTCCTACGCCGCCGTGCGCCGGGCCAAGAAGCCCGTCGTGACGGTGGCCATCGGCCGGGTGGAGTTTCACGTCCCCATCAAGGTGGGGGATCTGCTTGAGGTCGTCGCCCGGGTCGAACGCGTCGGGCGCACCTCGCTGACCGTGCGGGTCGAGGTCTACAAGGAACGTTTTAAGGGGAGCGAAGAGCGCACCCTCGCCACCCACGGCGAGCTCGTCTACGTGGCGGTGGACGAGGAGGGCAGACCGGTTCCGGTCGACCCCTAGCGTATTCCGGGTGGCCCGACCATCCGGCGGGACGGGTTGCGGATCACGCCGGAAAAGGATATATGTCCTATAGCGTTTTGCTCCTCGAGGAGGCCCTATGTACGGCGGACGAATCTTGGTGGCAATCGGAGCGTTCCTAGCGGTGGCCCTCGCACACAACGTCAGCATCGTCACCGACGCTCCCCTAAACCGCGAGGTGCTGAACCTGCTCGTCTGGGTCCTGGTGTTTTCGGTGATCATCTTCGCCGGCGTGACCGGCGCGCTTCTTTACACCATCGTGCGCTTCCGTCGTCGGCCCGGGGATGACGCGCTTCCGCCCCAGTTCCGGGAAAACGCTCGCGTCGAGTTCAGCCTCACCCTGATTCCCCTGATCATCGTGCTCGTCCTCTTCGTCCTTACCGCGCAAGCCCTCGTCAAGATCAACCGGCCGATCGCTGGCGCGCTCGGGGTTGAGGTCACCGCCCGGCAGTTTTGGTGGGACTTCGTCCTCACCGAGGAAGGGCTGCGGCTCTCCAACGAGCTGGTGATTCCGGTGGGTCGGCCGGTGGAGGTGAAGCTGACCTCTGCCGACGTGATCCACTCGTTCTGGATCCCCTCGCTCGCGGGCAAGACCGACGCGATCCCGGGTCAGACCACCTACAACCGGTTCATGGCCACCAAGCCGGGGAACTACTACGGCTACTGCGCCGAGCTCTGCGGTGCCTCCCACGCCAACATGCGTTTCCGGGTGATCGCCCTGGAGCCCACCGAGTACCAGCGCTTCGTGGATGCTTACCGGGCGTACCAGGCGCCGGAACCCAAGACCGAGCGGGCCCGACGGGGTCAGGAAGTGTTCCAGGCCCGGTGCGCGGCCTGCCACGCCGTGAAGGGAACCGCGGCCACCGGCGTGCTCGGGCCCGACCTCTCGATCTTCGGGAACCGGCTCACCCTGGCGAGCGGGGTGGTGGAGAACACGCGGGAGAACCTGATTCGGTGGATCAAGGATCCCACCTCGATGAAGCCCGCGGCCCAGATGCCCGCCTTCCCCGACCTCTCGGATGCGGACCTGGAGGCCCTGGCCGACTACCTGGAAAGCCTCAAGCTGGAGGGGTTCGACTTCCGCACCCTTCCCCGGTTTTAGGAGGAAGCCATGGCAAGCGTAACCACCGCCGTTCGAAAACCCTGGACCGCCGTTGTCTGGGAATGGCTTACCACCGTGGACCACAAGAAGATCGGAATCCTCTACACCGTCACCGCCTTCGTCGCCTTTGGGATCTCGGGCGTCGTCGCCTGGCTTTTCCGGCTTCAGCTCGCGAATCCGGAAGCGAACCTCTTCGTCGGCGAGACCTTCAACACGATGATCACCGTGCACGGGGCGATGATGCTCTTTTTCTTCATCATCCAGGCCGGGCTCACCGGCTTCGGAAACTTCCTCGTCCCCCTGATGCTGGGGGCCCGGGACGTCGCCTTGCCCCGAATCAACGCCTTTTCCTACTGGACCTTCCTGTTTTCGATCTTTCTGGTGGTGGCGGGATTGCTCACCGGGGATCTGCCGCAGGCGGGCTGGACCTTTTACTACCCGGTCTCGACCAGCCTGGGCTCGGCCTTCTATTTCAGCGCGATCCTGCTTCTCGGTATCTCGTCGCTCCTGGGTAACGCCAACTTCGTGGCTACGATCTACAACCTCCGGGCCCGGGGGATGACGCTCTGGCAGATGCCGATCTACGTCTGGTCGGTGCTCGCCGCCAGCATCCTGAACCTGGTCTCGCTCGCCGGGCTCACCGCCGCCACCCTGGTCACGCTGCTCGAGGTGAAGCTCGGGATCACCCTCTTTAATCCGGCGATTGGCGGCGACCCGGTGCTCTTCCAGCAGTTCTTCTGGTTCTACTCCCACCCCACCGTCTACGTGATGCTGCTTCCCTACCTCGGGATCCTCGTCGAGGTGGCCTCCACCTTTGCCCGAAAGCCGGTCTTCGGCTACCGGGCGATGGTCTTCGCCCAGATGGGCATCGTGCTGCTCGGGCTCCTCGTCTGGGCCCACCACATGTTCACCGTCGGCGAGTCGGTGATCTTCCAGCTCGCCTTCGCCTTCTTCACCGCGTTGATCGCGGTTCCCACCGGGGTCAAGCTCTTCAACATCCTGGGCACGCTCTGGGGCGGCAAGCTTGAGATGAAGACCCCGCTCCTTTGGGTACTCGGCTTCATCTTCAACTTCCTGATCGGCGGCATCACCGGGGTCATGCTCTCGATGGTGCCGCT
Organism: Thermaceae bacterium; assembly: GCA_026989475.1. Taxonomy (GTDB): domain Bacteria; phylum Deinococcota; class Deinococci; order Deinococcales; family Marinithermaceae; genus WFXV01. The sequence goes on from JALSJG010000266.1 coordinate 3,990, forward strand.
CGATTACCAGTTCCACGATTCCTACTTCGTGGTCGCCCACTTCCACAACGTGCTCATGGCGGGCTCGGCGTTTGCGGCCTTCGCGGGGCTTTACTACTGGTTCCCGAAGTTCTTCGGGCGCATGTACGACGAGCGGCTGGGGCGGCTGCACTTTTGGTTCTTCCTCTTCGGGTATCTCTTCACCTTCCTGCCCCAGTACGGCCTGGGCTTTTTGGGCATGCCCCGGCGTTACTACACCTACCCCACCGAGGTCGCGGGTCTCTTGCCCCTGAACCAGATCTCGACCTTTGGCGCTACCCTTTTCATGATCGGCGGGCTGATCTGGGTTTGGAACATGATCAAGTCGCTGCGTTCGGGCGAGCGGGCCCCGGCCAACCCCTGGGGAGGTTGGACGCTCGAATGGCTCGTACCGAGCCCGCCGCCCGAACACAACTTCGACGTCAAGCTTCCCGAAAAGTTCGAGAGCGAGCGGCCGCTTTACGACTGGGAGAAAAAGGGCGTGCGGCTCGAGCCCGAGGACCCCTCGCACGTCCATCTTCCTCGTCCTTCGGTGTGGCCACTCCTGACCTCGATCGCCCTCTTCCTGCTCTTCTTCGGTCTCGCCGCCTATCCCTGGCCCAACGCGATGATGCTCGCGGGGGCGCTGCTCACCGTGGTGGGGCTTTTGGGTTGGGCCCTCGAGCACGAGTACGAGGATCCCGAGACCGATCACCCCACGCTCTCGGGCAAGTCCAACGCCTTCATGGGTACGGTCTGGTTCCTCTCCTCGGAGGTGGGGCTTTTTGCCATCCTCCTCGCCGCCTACATCTACCTCCGGCTGAGCGGGGCCGCCGTGCCCCCGGAGGAACGCCCCGAGCTCTGGCTCGCCCTGGTCAACACCTTCTTCCTGGTGGCTTCCTCCTTCCTCGTTCACTACGCGGCCCACGACTTAAAGCACGGAAACCGCTCGAGCTTTCTCCTGGGGCTTTTGGTGGCGATCGTCTTCGGGGTGATCTTCCTCGGGGTTCAGACCTACGAGTTCGTGGTCGCGGCCAGCCACATGGACTGGCGGGAGGAGCTTTGGGCCTCGGCCTTCTTCCTCATCGTGGGTCTCCACGGCCTCCACGTCTTGATCGGCGCCACCGGCCTCTTGCTCGCCTACCTGCAGGGGGTGCTGGGCAAGATCCTGCCCAAAAGGCCCGGTACCCTGGAATCCGCGAGCCTCTACTGGCACCTGGTGGACGGGGTCTGGCTGGTGATCGTGGCGCTGTTCTACCTCTGGTGAGGTGGGGACGGGTCTTGTCCGCCCGTCCCCGGGCTTTCATCATGGGAGCATGAGGGACCGCCTGAGGGAGGCCTTTGGCGACCGGGTGAGCTTCTCCCCCTCGGTGCTCGAGGCCCACGGCCGGGACGAGGGTTACCCCGAGGCGCGTCCGGTGGACGCGGTGGTCTTCGCGGAGGACGCGGAGGACGTAAAGACGCTGCTCCGTCTTGCCGGTGAGCTCGAGTTCGCGGTCATTCCCTTTGGCGCGGGCACCAGCCTAGAGGGGCACCTGATCCCGGTGAATAAACCCACGGTAAGCCTCGACCTCTCCCGCATGAACCGGATTCTCGAGGTCCGCCCCGAGGACTTTTTGGCCGTGGTCGAGCCCGGGGTGACCCGCGAGGAACTGAACCGCCGCCTCCGCCCCCACGGGCTTTTTTTTCCAGTGGATCCGGGAGCCAACGCCACCCTGGGCGGGATGGCCGCCACCAACGCCTCCGGCACCACCACCGTCCGCTACGGGGGCATGCGGGCCAACGTGCTTGCGCTTGAGGCGGTGATGGCAAACGGCGAGCGGGTGCGCTTCGGCCGCCCGGTGCGGAAAACCAGCGCCGGCTACGACCTGAAAGACCTCCTGATCGGGTCCGAGGGCACGCTCGGGGTCATCGTCAAGCTCTACCTCCGGCTCCATCCCTTACCTGCCCAGGTTCACGCCCTACGGGCCTTTTTCCCCACGGTCGAGGACGCCGCCGGCGCCGCCTACGCCCTGATGGGGGCGGGGCTTCCGGTGGCCCGGCTCGAGCTCGTCGACGACCAGGCATTGCGGGCGGTGAACCGGTACCTGGAGAAGAACTACCCCGAGCGCCCGGCGCTCTTCATCGAGTTCCACTCCTCGACCGAGGCGGCGCTCGCCGCCGAGCGCGCGGTGGCCGAGGAGCTGATCGCGGACCACGACCCCATCGAGGTGGCGGCGGCGGCCACGCCGGAGGAGCAAAAGGCCCAGTGGGAGGCGCGGCACCAGGCCTACTGGGCGCTCGTCCACCGCTTTCCCAACCGCAAGTACGCGATCACCGACACCGCGGTGCCGCTTTCCCGGTTTCCTGAGCTCATCGCTTACGCCAAGGAGCAGATGGAGTTGCTCGGGCTCGAGGGCTCGATTCTCGGCCACGTGGGGGACGGGAACTTCCACACCATCGTGGCGGTGCGCGAGGAGGATTACGCCAGGGCCGAGGCCTACGTCGAGCGGTTGGTGGAGCGGGCGCTCGAGCTCGAGGGCACGATCTCCGGCGAGCACGGGGTGGGGCTCCGAAAGAAAAAGTACATGGAAAGGGAACACGGACCCGCGGTTTCCTGGATGCGAAAGCTTAAAGCGGCCTTCGACCCCAAGGGGATCTTGAACCCCGGCAAGGTACTGCCTTCATCTTCATCACCGCCGGGTCCGCTAGGCTCGTGACGTGCGATGGGATCATGCCCGCGTTTTCGAGCTAAAAGGACCGCTTGCCTGGGCGGTGCTCGCGGTGGCACTTTTGCTCGGGCTCGTGCTCGCCGTGTGGATCCTCGCGAGCGCGCTCGTGCTTGCGCTGCTTTTGCCCCTTTCCGCCTACGGCTACGCCTTTTACCGCAGATTCCGCCAGCGCCGTTGGCGGCGGTTGCCCCCTGGCTAGGCGCAGCAGGAAAGCCTTTTTATCTCGGTGTCCAGCGCCTGGGCGACCAGGCGCACCCCCACGGCGAGGGTCAGGCAGGGGTGGTAGGTCTCGGTCAGGTCCTGGTAGGAAAGCCCGTGCTTGACCGCCAGCACCCCCTCCTGGAGGACGTCGCCCGCCTCGGGCGCCAGTATGTGGAGGCCCAGCACGGCCCCGAGGCCCCCACCACGATCTTGAAAAACCCCCGGGTGCCGAAGGCCGCCAGCGCCCGGGGTTGCTCGGCGAGGTTGAGCCGGGCGACCCGGACGCCCTCCTCCCGGCCTCGCGCCTCGGCTTCGGTGAGGCCCACCGCGGCCAGCGCCGGGTCGGTGAAGGTCAGCCGGGGCACGGCGGAAAGGTCGAGGCGTTCGCTCGCCCCCAGGGCGTTTCTGGCCGCCACCCGATCCGATTGGGCGGCGACGTAGACGAACTGGGACAGCCCGGCGACGTCGCCGGCAGCGTAGACCCTGGGGTTCGAGGTGGCGAGCCGATCATCTACGCGTAAAAATCCCCGTTCGTCGCGCGATGCCAGCCGCAGCCAGGTTCAGGTCGGCGAGGCGCGGGCGTCGGCCGGTGGCCACGAGCAGCTGTTCCGCCTCGAAGGTCCCGGTGTCGGCGTGGACCCGAAAACCGTTCCCCCCTTCCACCCGCTCGACCCGAACGCGGGTCTGGATCGCGATCCCCTCCCGCTCGAGGTAGCCGGCCAGGGCCCCGCGAGCTCCTCGTCCTCGGAGGGAAGGACGCGGGGGTGGCCTCGAGCACGGTGACCCGGCTCCCCAGCCGGTGGTAGGCCTGGACCAGCTCCAGCCCCACCGCCCCGCCCCCGATTACCAGGAGGCTTTCGGGAAGCGCGTGGGAGGTGGTGGCCTCGAGGCAGGTCCAGGGCCGGCTCTC
>JALSJG010000267.1 GCA_026989475.1 Thermaceae bacterium
GTCCCCCCACCGGATTTGGCGAGCGGGTGCCGCTTCCCCAGCGGGTGCGTGCGGTCTACCGCCGGGAGAGCCGCTACCTTTCGATGGAGGCTCGGATCTCGCTGGAGCGCTTCTCGGTGCATCCCGGTATCCTGGGCGAGGAGCTCGTCGCCGCCCTCGGCCTGGTGGAAGAGGTCGAGGAGCTCGAGCGCAAACGCTGGCTCGTTTTCCGCGGGGGAGGCTGGGTGTTCCGGCACGAGGCGGGGCGGCAGGTCCTGGCCGGGGGGCTCGAGGAAGGCCGTCGCCGCCTCTACCACCGCCGGATGGCCGAGGCCTTCGACGCCCTGGGCCGACCCTGGGCCGCGGCCTACCACGCGCTCCGGGCCGGCCGTCCGCGCGGCATGCCCTCCTCCCGGGGATGGGCCGCCGTGGTCGCGGCCGGGGGTGCGCCCGTGGCGGGGCGCGAGCGTCCGCGCGGGGGCGAGCTCCTCATCGAGGGGATCGAGCTCGAGTCCGGCGGGGCCGAGGTTCGCGGGGATCGCGTGGTCTTCGTGCGCACGCCTTCGCAGCCGGAGGAGTCCGCGGTCGGCTTCGAGAGCCCCGAGATTCCCAGCCTGCTTCGCCTCCGGGGACGGGCGTACGTACAGAACGCCTTGCGGGTTGGGCTCGAGGCGGACGCGATACCGCTTTACCTGGAGTGCGCCGGCCGGCGTCTCGTCTTCGCCCCCCTCGACCGGCCCGCCGAACGGGACGGTGAGGCGGTGCTGCCGATGAACGGGGATTTCGAGCACTGGATCGAGCTCCCGCCCCGGCGCCGGGTGCGTCTGGGCAGCCGGGCGGAGCTCGGGGTGATCGAGCTCGAGCTCGCCTTCTACCGCGTCGGGGCCGCACCTCAAGCGCCCAAGGTGGGGGCTTACGAGCTCAAGCTTGCTCCCGCGCCCCGGTAAAACCGCTTCAGAACTGGTCGTCGATCGCCGCGATGCGTCGGGCCCAGCGGTCGGCCTCGCCCTCGCCCCCTTCGGCGAGGGCGAGAAGGATCGCCCGCACTTCGGGGTCTTTCACCCGCCTGGCCCCGTAGCGTTCGTGGTGAAGCCGCACCTGCACCGCCCCCCGCCAGCCGGGTAGCAAGGGTTCCTCCGGGAGCCTCGGAAGCCAGGGTTCGAAAAGGGCGGTGAGGATGCGCTCTATAGCCCGGTAGGGCCGGACCGCCTTGCCCACGTCGTGGAGGAGCGCGGCCCGCACCGCCTCCGGGGGCGCTTCGGGGTAGCGGGAAAGGAGCGCCTTCGCCACCCGCACCGCGTGCTCCCGGTCCCTGGGGTCGAGCTCGGCGAAGCGCGCGTACTCCTCGGGCAGGAGCCAGCTCTTAGCCCACGCGTCGTCGGGGCGGGCAACCCCGAAGACCGCCCGGAACCCGCGGACGAGGCGTTTAAAGCTCGGCAAGTTCCTTGGCCCTTTCCAGCACCCGGTCGAACATTTCCGGGGTCAGCCTCCCGGTCTGGGTGTTCTGGCGGGAGACGTGGTAGCTATCGAGCAGGATCCGACCTCCGGAAAGCGGGTACTCGGCCCCGTGGGCGAAGGGGTATTCGCGCTTTCTAAGCCCGAAGTGGTCCAAAAGGGCGTCGTGGGCGATCCGTCCGAGGGCCAGGAAGACCCGGAGGTTCGGGAGCAGGGCGAGCTCGCGCTCGGTCCAGCGGCTGCAGGCCTGGATCTCCTCGCGGGTGGGCTTGTTCTTTGGCGGCACGCAACGCACGGCCGCGGTGATGTAGACGCCAAAGAGCGCCAGGCCGTCTTCCCGGTGGGTGCTCGTGGGTTGGTTCGAAAGCCCGGCCCGGTAAAGCGCGGCGTAGAGGAAGTCGCCGGAGGCGTCGCCGGTGAAGACCCGTCCGGTTCGGTTCGCCCCGTGGGCGCCGGGGGCGAGGCCGAAGATCAGGATGCGGGCTTCGGGATCGCCAAAGCCCGGCACCGGCTTTGCCCAGTAGTCCCAGTCTTGGTAGGCCCGTCGTTTTCTCCGGCCCACCTCTTCCCGCCAGGCGACCAGGCGGGGGCAGCGGCGGCAGGCGACGATCTCCCGATGGAGGGTTTCGAGCTCGGTTAGAGCCATTCCACCTCCCCGTTTTCGATCCAAAAGAGCGCCGCGTGCACGGGGGTCCCCGGGCCGAGCTCGGCCTCGATCCGTCGCGCGGTGGCGCGGGCGTGGGCGCGGGCCGCCTCGGCGGGGTCTTTTTCCCCCG
>JALSJG010000268.1 GCA_026989475.1 Thermaceae bacterium
GCGGGAGGGCTGGGCGGGTTGTTGCGAGCCCTGCGTGATGAGGCACCCGCGTCCGCTTGGGGAAGGAGGTAGCCGGTGCTTGGTGCTCTAAGACGCTATGTTTCCGCGGGAATCCTCGGGGTCCTAGCGCTTTGGTCCCTTCCACCGATGGCGGCGGCGGCCTGCGTCTTCTCCGACCGCGTTCCCGTGTGGTTGACCACCGAGCTCGAAGGGGTACCGGGGCTCGGGGGTTTTCGCTACCGCGTCCAGGAAAGGGAGTTTCTCTGCCGTAACCATCCGGAAGGGCCCTTGAAACCCATCAAGCGGTGGCTCGCTGTCTATCAGGGTCTTCCCGAGGGCCTGGCCATCGTAGAGTACCCTACCGGGGACGCCGAGCTCACGCTGAGCCCGCCCCTCGAGGGTGGCCGAAAAACAGGACGGCTCGAGGTTCAGACCCTGGTCTACGTCTACCGCGACGATCCCCGGGTTCTGGAAGTGCTGGACCGCCTTCTCGGGAGCGGGGAGGTGGAGTTTCTTTTCGTCAAGTACGGGCTTGACCTTCCCGAGCGTATCTTCGAAGGGCCCGCTCCGCCGGTGGTTTTGCTGATAAACCCGGGAACATTTCCCGAAGTGTTCAAGCTGGGCCGGGGGCTTTTGGACCTTGCCCACCTGAGCTGGGCGTATTTGGAGTTCCTGTACGCCGAGAGCGGCGAGTAGCGGTCAGAGCGGGATGTTCCCGTGCTTCTTCCACGGCCGCGACTCCTCTTTGTCCCAGAGGGTTTCCAGGTGGCGGATGAGCTGCTCCCGGGTGACCTCGGGGCTGATCACGTCGTCCACGTAGCCCCGGGCGGCGGCGACGTAGGGGTGATCGAAGGCCCGGCGGTACTCCTCGATCTTCTTTCGGCGCACCGCCTCGGGGTCCTTGGCCTGCTGGATCTCCCGCTTGTAGATGATGTTGGCGGCGCCCTCCGCGCCCATTACCGCTACCGCTGCGGTGGGCCAGGCGAGCACCACGTCGGCCCCCATGTCCTTGGAGTTCATCGCGAGGTAAGCGCCGCCGTAGGCCTTGCGCACGATCAGGGTGATCTTGGGCACGGTGGCCTCGGCGTAGGCGTAGAGCATCTTGGCGCCGTGGCGGATGATCCCGCCGTGTTCCTGGGCCACGCCCGGAAGGAAGCCGGTGACGTCCACCAGGGTGAGGATGGGGACGTTGAAGGCGTCCAGCGTTCGGATGAAGCGGGCCGCCTTGTCGGCGGCGTGGATGTCGAGCGCCCCGGCCATGAAGCGGGGGTTGTTGGCGACGATGCCCACCGGCATGCCCCCGAGCCGGGCAAACCCCACGAGGATGTTTTTGGCCCAGCCCGCGTGGATCTCGAGGAACTCGCCCTCGTCCACCAGGGTACGGATGACCTGGTGCATGTTGTAGGGGCGGCGGGGGTCAGGGGAGACGAGCTCGAGGAGCTCGGGCGTCTTCCGGTCGGCGGGGTCCGTGCTCGGCTGGATCGGGGGTTTCTCGCGGTTGTTCTGGGGGAGGTAGGAAAGCAGCTCCTTGACGAGGTCGAGCACGGCCTCGTCGCCGTCGGCCTCGAGGTGGGCGACCCCGGAGATCTGGGCGTGGACGTCGGCCCCGCCCAGCTCCTCGAAGGTGACCTCCTCTCTTGTCACCGACTTGATCACCTCGGGGCCGGTGATGAACATGTAGGAGGTTCCCCGGCTCATCAGGATAAAGTCGGTCATCGCCGGGCTGTAGACCGCGCCCCCGGCGCAGGGGCCGAGGATCGCCGAGATCTGGGGCACGACGCCGGAGTAGACCGCGTTCCGGTAAAAGACCTCGCCGTAGCCCGAGAGGCTGTCCACGCCCTCCTGGATGCGGGCGCCGGCGGAGTCGTTGAGCCCAACGATGGGGGCCCCCACCTTGACCGCCAGGTCCATGATCTGGGCGATCTTTCGCCCGTGCATCTTGCCGAGGGAACCGCCGAGGACGGTGAAGTCCTGGCTGAAGACGAAGACCTTGCGGCCGTTTATGGTACCGTATCCGGTGACCACCCCCTCGCCCGGGGCCTCGATTCCCTGCATCAAGGGGGTCTCGATGGGTTCAACGAAGGTCCCGAGCTCGACGAAGGAACCCTCGTCAAGCAGGTATTCGATGCGCTCGCGGGCGGTGAGCTTGCCTTGCTGGTGTTGCTTTTCGATACGTTTTTCCCCGCCGCCCAAAAGGACGCGTTTGCGGCGCTCTTCCATCTCGGCGATGAGCTCTTCCAGCATCGCCCGGCTCGGATCGGCCATACCGCCCCCATGATATGCTCCGGCCGGACCCGCCCCGGGCCCGGCCAGCAACAAGGACTCCTTAGTCCTTCAGCTTTTTTACCGCCTCGATCATCGCCGGCAGCACCTGGTGGACGTCCCCGACGATGCCGTAGTCGGTTTCCTTGAAGATGGGGGCGTCGGGGTCCTTGTTGACCGCGACCACCACCTTCGACTTGTTCATGCCCGCCTGGTGCTGTACCGCGCCGGAGACGCCGAGGGCGATGTAGAGGTTGGGCTGGACGGTCTTTCCGGTCTGGCCTACCTGTTCGGCGTAGGGCCGCCAGCCGGCGTCCACCACCGCCCGCGTCGCGCCCACGGCGCCGCCCAGGAGGTCGGCGAGCTCTTCGACCAGCTTGAAAGCCTCGGCCGAGCCCATGCCCCGGCCTCCGGTGACCACCACCGGGGCCTCGGTGAGGGAGACCCGCTTCTTTTCCTCCTGGATTTTTTCAAGCACCTGGACCTTTTGCTCAAGCTCCCCAAGCGCGACCTCGAGCGCCTCCACCTGGCCCTCGCCCTTCGGCTCGGCGAGGGGGGCGGTGTTCGGCTTGATGCTGATTACCACCGGGTAGGCGGCCTTTTGCTTTTCCAAAACGCGGTTTAGGAAGGTGTAGCGCTTCGCCACCACCGCCTCGGCGGAGGGCTCGAGCTCGAGCACGTCCTCCAAAAGCCCCGCGTCCATCCGGGCGGCGAGCCTTGCGGTCCAGGTGCGCCCGGTGCGGCTCGCCGGGGCCACCACCGCCTTGGCCCCCGTCTTCTGAACGGCGGCGTGGGCGGCGGCGGTCCACTTCTCGGCGGTGTAGTCGGCAAACTCGGGGGCGTCCGCCACGTAGAGGGTGTCCACGTACTTTTTGGCCTCATCCGCCACCTCGCCGATCCCCGAGCCCACCACGAGCCCGGCTACGGAAACCCCGAGAGCCCCGGCGACCTCGCGGGCGCGGGTGATCGCCTCGAGCCCGCCCTTTTTCGGTTTCTTGCCGTCGTGGTCGATGAATACCAGGACCATGGCTGCCTCCTAGATGACCTTGGCTTCCTCGTGAAGGAGCTTGACGAGCTCCTCGGCGGCCTTTTCGGGTTCCTTGGTGCCGTCCAGGATCTTCTGCTTGCGCTCGATCTGGACGATCTCTTGGGAAAGAATCTCGACCTTGGCACCGCGCACCCCGAGCTCCTCGGCCGGGATCTCCTTGATCTCCTTCTTCTTCGCCTTCATGATCCCGGGAAGGGTGGGGTAACGGGGCTCGTTCAGCCCCTGCTGGGTGGTAAAGACGGCGGGGAGCGCCACCTCCACCACCTGGGCGCCCTCGTCGAGGTCGTGTTTCGCCTTGGCCTTGTGCTCATCCAGGAGCTCGAACCGGGTGGTCCAGGCGACGCTCGGCCAGCCCAGCACCTCGGCCACCGCCGGGCCTAAGGCGTAGCTATCCCAGTCGGCCTGCTGGCCGCCGGTGAAGACCACGGTGGGCGCCTCCTCCTTGAGCACCTGGGCCAGCGCCCGGGCCTCGGTGATGGGGTCGGCGTCGCCCTCGTGCCGGACGAAGACCGCCCGGTCCGCGCCCATCGCCAGCGCGGTGCGGATCGCCTCCTTGGTCCGCTCGGGGCCGAAGGCGACGATCACCGCCTCGCCGCCGTGCTTCTCTTTCAGCTGGATGATCTCCTCGACCGCGTACTCGTCCATCTGGTCGAGGATCATGGTGGCGCCGGAGAGATCGATCCGGCCGGCCTCCTCCTTGAGCTTCGCTTCCCCGTCGGGGACCTGTCGGATGATGGCCACGAACTTCATCGCGCCTCCTTTCCTAGGGGATGTGCTTCTTGATGTGGCGGGCGACGATCACCCGCTGGATCTCGTTGGTGCCCTCGTAGATCTGGTTGAGCTTGACGTCCCGGAGCAGCTTTTCCACCGGGAACTCGTTGACGTACCCGTAGCCGCCGTGGATCTGGATCGCTTCGTTCGCGGCGTCGAAGGCGATCTCCGAGGCGTAGGCCTTGGCGATCGCCGAGGCGTAGATGTGGCGGGGGTCGTTTCGGTCGGCGAGCCAGGCGGCGTAGTAGGTGTACATGCGGGCGGTCTCCAGCCCGATCATCATGTCGGCCAGCTTGAACTGGATGGCCTGGAAGTCGATGATCGGGCGGCCGAAGGCCTCCCGCTCCTTGGCGTACTTGGCCGCCTCCTCAAGCGCCCGCCGGGCCACCCCCACGCTCCCCGCGGCCACCGGGATGCGGGTCTTGTCGAGGGTGAGCATGGCGATCTTGAAGCCCTCGCCCTCTTCCCCGAGGCGGTTTTCCACCGGGACCTTGACGTCCTCGAGCACCATCTCGTAGGTGGGCGCCGCCCGCTGGCCCATCTTGCCGTGGATCTTGTTAAAGGAGATCCCCTCCCGATCCCGCTCGACCACCAGCGCGACCACCCCCTTGTGCCGGAGCTCGGGGTCGAAGGTGGCGAAGACCACGGTCCAGTCGGCCTCGGCGGCGTTACTGATCCACATCTTGGTGCCGTTTAGCACGTAGTGGTCGCCCACCCGTTCGGCGCGGGTCTTGAGGGCGGCGGCGTCGGAGCCGTTTCCCGGCTCGGAGAGGGCGAAGGCGGCGAGGGCGGGCTTTTCGGTGAGCGGCCTTAAGAAACGCTCCTTTTGCTCCGCGTTTCCCGCGAGGAGCACCGGAGTGATGCCGAGCTCGCTGGCCATGGGAATGGTGTAAAACCCCATGTCGGCCCAGCCAAGCTCCTCGCCGAGGATCACCTCCTCGACCAGGCCGAGCCCAAGCCCCCCGTTTTCCTCGGGGATACTAATGTTCAAAAGCCCGATCTCGTGGAGCTTTTCAATCAGCGGCCAGGGAACCGCCTCCTTCTCGTCGTACTCCTTGGCCACCGGCGCCACCTGCTCCCGCGCGAAGCGGCGGGCGAGCTTTTGCAGCTCGAGTTGTTCCTCCGTGAGCGAGAAGTCCAGCGCCATCGTCACCTCCCGGCCGGGCCCATCTTTGACTCAGTATAAATTTTTGGCCCGGACCTGCAAGCCCGGGCCTATCGTAACGTTTCTTACTGCGGCCGGGGGAAAAACGTTATGGGCGGCTCGAGCCCGGAAAGCAGCCGAACAAAGGCGCGGGCGCTCACGGGGTAGCGGCCGTGCTCGGGGTAGACCGCGTGGAT
>JALSJG010000269.1 GCA_026989475.1 Thermaceae bacterium
GCTCCTCGGCGGAGCGCTCCTTGCCCTCAAAAAGGTAGCGGCCGCCCTGGTAGAACTCGCTGGCGGCGGCGTCCAGGGCCAGCGCCACCTCCTTGCCGGGGCGGTAACCGGCGCGCTCGACGGCCTCGAGCAGGAGCTCGAGCGCCTCCTCGTTCCCCTTAAGAGCGGGGGCGAATCCGCCCTCGTCGCCGACGTTGGTGGCGTAGCCCCGCGCTTTCAGCACCTTTTTGAGGTGGTGGAAGACCTCGACCCCGGCCCGGAGTGCCTCGGAGAAACGCGAAAAACCGAGCGGCACCAGCATGAACTCCTGAACGTCGAGGTCGTTGTCGGCGTGGACGCCGCCGTTGATCACGTTCATGAGGGGCACAGGGAGCACCGCCGCCTGCACCCCGCCGAGGTGGCGCCAAAGCGGGATCCCAAGGGCCTCGGCGGCGGCCCGGGCGGTGGCCAGCGAGACCGCGAGGATCGCGTTCGCGCCCAAAGACGCCTTGTTCGGGGTGCTGTCCAGGGCGAGCATGGCCCCATCCACCGCCGCCTGGTCCAGGGCGTCGAGCCCCACCACCTCGGGGGCGATCCGGTCCTTGACGTGGGCCACCGCGCGCAAGACGCCCTTGCCCAGGTAGCGGGGGCCGCCGTCCCGGAGCTCGAGGGCCTCGAACCTCCCGGTCGAGGCCCCGCTCGGGACCAGGGCCCGCCCCACCGCCCCCGACTCGAGCTCCACCTCGGCCTCCACGGTGGGGTTCCCGCGGGAGTCGAGCAGCTCCCTGGCCCGCACTTCGACGATGGTGGTCATCGCGTTCCTCCCTCTGGGAGTCTACACCCGGAGCGGCACCACCACCGCGAGGTAGCCGGGCTCCTCTTCGCTCGTGAGCACGCTCGGGGTCTGGGCCCCGGAGAGCTTGAAGCGGACCGGCCCTTTGAGCCCTTTGAGGGCGTCCGCCAGGTAGTGGGCGTTGAAGGCGGCGGCCAGCGGCACCTCGCCCTGGACCCCGGCGGGAAGCGCCTCCCGCCCGCGCCCGTACTCGCCCTCGGCGGCGAGCTCGAGCGTGCCCTCGGAGAAGGCGAGGTCCACCCGCTGGCTCTGGCGGTCGGCGAGCACCCGGAGCCGCTCGATCGCTTGGCGCAGGGCCTCGGCGTCGAGGGTGGCCTCGAGCACGAACTGCCCCGGGATCACCCGTTGGTAATCGGGGAAGCTCCCCTCCATCAGGGCAATCGCGATGCGGAACCGCTCGCCTTCGACCCGAAGCCGCCCTTCGCCCACCGCAAGCTTCAGGGGAACTTGCGCGTCTTTAATCAGCCGGACCAGCTCGTCGGCGCTGCGGGCGGGAAGGACCAGCTTGGCCGTGAGGGCCCCGTCCCCTTCGGCGTCGAAAAGGGCGAGCCGAAACCCGTCGGTGGCCACCGCCCGGAGTCGGTTCTCGTCGAGCTCGAGCTGGATGCCGCGGAAGATCGCCCGGTACTCCTCCTGGGCGGCGGCGTAGCGCACCCGGGCGAGTGCCTTGGCCAAGGCCTCGGCGGGCACCTCCCCCTCGGGCCCGGGCACCTCGGGAAAGGGGGGGAAGGCCTCGGGGTCGGCAACGGCGATGCGGGTGGCGAAGCTTCCGCCCTCGAGCTCGAGCCCCTCGGGGGTGAGCCGGAGCTCGGCGTACTCGGCGGGAAGCGCCCGCACCAGCTGGCCAAAGAGCGCCGCCGGCACCAGCGTCGCCCCGCTCCCCTCGACCTCGGCGGGAACGAGGAGCTCGAGGTCCACCTCGCCGTTCGTGGCCCGAAGTCTAAGCCCCGTCTCCAGCCCTTCGAGGTAGAGCTGAGCCAGGACCGGTTGACTCGGCTTGCTCGGGGCAATGCGCTCGAGCACCCCGGCGGCCTCGGCCAAAGCCCGTTTGGCAACTCCTGCTCGCATGCGCGTTCACCTCCTAAGGGGTTACTCCCGTCCTTACCTGAAAGATTAAGTCCGGCGTAGCCGCCGTAGGGCCTGGGGATTTTGGGGAAAAGCGGCGTAAAGCCGATGGGGTTCGGTCCAAGGCTTGGGGACAGGGTTGTGGAAAACTCGCCGAAGACCTGTGGATAAGTTGTGGATTTCCCGACGGGTTTTCCACATTCGCGATAACCATCGCCCTTTTCCCCAGTCTTCCCACAGCGTTTTCCCCAGGGGTTTCCACAGGCTTTTCCACAGGTTATCCCAGCTCCTCCCGCAGCTCGGCCACCGCGGCCTTGAGGGCGGGGTCCTTCTCCAGGGCTTTCTGCACCTTTTGCACCGCGTAGAGCACGGTGGTATGGTCGCGGCCGCCGAAGAACTGCCCGATCTCGGGGAGCGAGGCCCCGAGCCGCTCGCGGATCAGGTACATCGCCACCTGCCGGGGCACCACCACCTCCTTGGCCCGGCCCTTGGCCTTGAGCTCCTCGGGCCGCACCCCGAAGCGGCGGGCGACGGCGGCGAGGATCTCGTCCATGGTGGGCTCTTTCTGTTCCTGGGTGAAGACGTGGGAGAGCGCTCGCATCGCCACCGCCTTGGTGATCGGCACCCCGTTCAGCGAGGCGTAGGCGATGAGCCGCACCAGGGCCCCCTCGAGCTCGCGGATGTTCGAGGTAATCCGCTGGGCGATGAACTCGAGCACGTCCTCGGGGATCTCCACCCCGCGGAACTCGGCGTTCATCTTGAGGATCGCGATCCGGGTCTCGAGGTCGGGGGGCTGGAGGTCGGTGATCAGCCCCCACTCGAACCGGCTTTTCAGCCGCTCTTCCAGGGTCTTGATCTCCCGCGGCGGGCGATCGGAGGAGAGGATGATCTGCTTGTGGTTCTCGTAGAGGGTGTTGAAGGTGTGAAAGAACTCCTCCTGGGTGCGCTCCTTGCCGGCGATGAACTGGATGTCGTCGACGAGGAGCAGGTCCACCGAACGGTAGCGTTCCCGGAAGGCACTCATCCGGTCCTCGCGGATCGCGTTGATCAGGTCGTTGGTGAAGGTCTCGGTGGAGATATAGGCGATCTTGGCCCGGGGGTTGGTGCGCATCACGTAGTGCCCCACCGCCTGCATCAGGTGGGTCTTTCCGAGCCCCACCCCGCCGTAGATGAAGAGGGGGTTGTAGGCGCGGCCGGGGGACTCGGCTACCGCCAGGGCGGCGGCGTGGGCCATCTGGTTGTTGGGGCCGACGACGAAGTTCTCGAAGGTGTACTTGGGGTTGAGCTGGGGGCGCGCCGGCGGGGGCGCGGCGTCCTCGGGTTCGGGGGGGAAGATGCCGGTCTGCACCGCCTGGCCCGGAACCACCTTGAGCTTAAATCGGGGCGCGGTCGCCCCGAGCCGGCTCAGGGCCTCCTTGATCAGGGGCGCGTAGTGTTTTTGGATCCACTCGGCGGCGAAGCTGGTGGGGACGCTGAGCTCGAGCACCCCCTCCCGCACCCCGAGCGGGCGGATCCGCTCGAACCAGGTGTGGAACTCGACCTCGCTCACGTGGGCTTTGATGTGGTCCAGGGCCTCCTGCCAGATCTCGACCTCGGTGATCACCTTCCACCCCCAGGGCCCCCTATTTTAATCGCCGGGGCGCGGAGGCTATGCTCGTAGGGATGAACGTTTCACGTGAAACGTTCGACGTGGTGGTGATCGGGGGCGGCCACGCCGGGGTCGAGGCCGCCTACGCCGCCGCCCGGATGGGGGCGCGGGTGGCGCTCTTGACCCTGGACCCCGCCCGGGTCGGGGCGATGCCCTGCAACCCGGCGGTGGGGGGCCCCGGCAAGAGCCAGCTCGTCCACGAGGTGCACGCCCTCGGGGGGCTGATTGGCCGGGCCGCCGACCGGGCGGCGATCCATACCCGGGTTTTGAACCGCTCGAAGGGGCCGGCGGTCTGGAGCGAGCGGGTCCAGACCGACCGGGACCTCTACGCCCTGGCGGTGCAGGAGCTGCTCTTTGCCCACCCGAACGTGGTCCCGGTGCGCGGCGAGGCGGTGGACTTTTGGATCGAAAACGGCGCCTTCGCCGGGGTCAGGACCGCCGACGGCCGGCTGCTCCGGGCGCGCGCCGGGGTGCTGGCGGCCGGGACCTTCCTCCGGGGGAAGGTCTGGTATGGGATGCAGGCGCGCCCCGCCGGGCGCCAGGGGGAGCCCCCCGCCCGCTGGCTCTCGAACGCGCTCGAGCGGATCGGGCACCGCCTGATGCGCTTCAAAACCGGGACCCCGCCCCGGATCCGGGCGGACACGATCGACTACCAAGCCCTTACCGAAGTGCCCCCCGACGACCCGCCGGCGACGTTTTCCGGCGAGCCCGGGCCCCACGCCACCGCCCTCGCCACCTGGATGACCCGGACCACCGATGAAACCCACCGCCTGATCCGGGATCATCTCGGTTTCTCCCCGCTCTACGCCGGGAAGATCGAGGCGGTGGGGCCGCGCTACTGCCCCTCGATCGAGGACAAGGTGGTGCGCTTCGCCGACAAGGAAAGCCATCTGCTCTTCGTCGAGCCCGACGGGCTCTACACCAGCGAGGTCTACCTGCAGGGGTTCTCCTCGAGCCTCCCGCCCGCGGTGCAGGAGCGGATGGTGCGCTCGCTGCCCGGCTTTGCCCGGGCCGAGATCCAGCGCTACGCCTACGCCGTGGAGTACGACGCGGTGGACCCCACCGAGGTCACCTGGGGGCTCGCCTCCCGGAAGCTGCCCGGGCTCTTCCTCGCCGGGCAGGTGCTCGGGACCTCGGGCTACGAGGAGGCGGCGGCGCTCGGCCTCCTCGCTGGAGTCAACGCCGCCCGGCACGCCGGCGGAAAGGAAGCGGTGACGCTATCCCGGAGCTCGAGCTACCTCGGGGTGATGGTGGACGACCTGGTGGGAAAGGGGGTGGACGAGCCCTACCGGATGATGACCTCCCGGGTCGAGCTCCGGCTCCTCGTCCGCGGGGACAACGCCGACGAGCGGCTCGTGCCCCTCGGGGTCGCCTGGGGGCTTTTGCCCGAAGCGGAGGAGAGACGGGTCCGGGAAAAGTACGCGCGCGTCGCGCGGGAGCTCGAGCGGCTTTCCCGGGTCAAGGTGGAGGGGGTTTCGGCCCTTCACTACCTCCGCCGGCCCGAGGCCACTTACCCGGAGGTCTTGCACCGGGTGGGGCCGCCGGAGGAAACGCTAAGCCCCGAGGAGATGCGCCAGGTCGAGATCCGGGCCAAGTACGCCGGCTACATCGAGCGGCAAGAAAGGCTGAGGAAGCGGCTCGAGGAGCTCGCCGGGCATCCGATCCCCGAGGGGGTGGACTTCCCCCGCGTTCCCTCGCTCTCCCGGGAGGCCGCCGAGCGGCTCGCCAAGGCGCGGCCCAAGACGCTCGCCGAGGCGGCGCGGCTCCCCGGGGTGCGGGACTCCGACGTCACCGCGCTCCTCGTCTACCTCACCCGGATCGGGCGGAAGGCGGGCTAGGGTGGAGGAAAGGATCGCCCGCTACCTCGAGCTCCTCCGCCGCTACGGCGCGGTCGCCGACCTCTCCTCAGGGCGGGTTCTGGAAGACCCCGCCCGCCTCCTCGAGGCCGCCCGGGCCTACGCCGGGGTGCTCCCCCAGGGGATCCGGGTCCTCGACCTCGGCGCCGGGGCGGGATGGCCGGGAATTCCCCTCGCGATCCTCCGGCCCGACCTCGCGCTCACCCTGGCGGAGCGGCGGAAGAAGCGGGCGGCGTTTTTGGATCTGGTCCGGGCCCGCCTCGGGCTTGCAAACGTTCGGGTCTTTGCGGGGGACGTGCGCAACCTCTCGGGGCGGTTTCCTTACATCACCGCCCAGGCGGTGGCTCCCTTTCCCGAGATTCACCGCCTCACCGCCCATCTCGAGCCCCAGGTTTTGGTCTCGGTGAAGGGCCCCGGCTGGGAGGAAGAGGTGGCCGCGCTCGGGGGGCGGGTGTTTCACGTGAAACCCCTCGGCGAGGGGGGTACGCTGGTGGCGGTCGAGGTGGGGGAGCGGTGATCCTGGCCATCGCCAACCAGAAGGGCGGGGTGGGCAAGACCACCACCGCGATCAACCTCGCCGCCAGCCTGGCGGAGAAGGGGCGGCGGGTGCTGCTCGCCGACCTCGACCCCCAGGCCAACGCGACTTCAGGGCTTGGGGCGGTACCCGGAGAGCCCGACCTCGGGGACTACCTCCTCGGGGACGCCGCGTTTGGCGAGGTGCGGCTTTCCCTTAAGGACCTCGGCTTCGACCTGGCCCCCGCCGGCGAGCGGCTGCTCGCACTGGTGGCGGCGCCCCCCGACCCCGCTGCTGCTCGTCGGCTATCCGCCCTGGGCGAGGGCTACGACTACGTGATCCTGGACACCCCCCCGAGCGTGGGGCCGCTCTCCCTGCTCGCGCTCTTCGCCGCCGGCGGGGTGGTGGTGCCGCTCCAGACCGAGTACTACGCCCTCGAGGGGCTGGCCCAGCTTCTCCGGACGCTGGACGAGGTGCGGCTTCGGCAAAACCCAAGGCTCCGCCTCCTCGGCATCCTCCTCACCATGTACGACCGCCGCACGGTGCTCGCCCGCCAGGTGGTCGAAGAGGTGCGGAAACATTTCGGGGACAAGGTCTTCGAGGCGGTGATTCCGCGAAGCGTGCGTCTGGCCGAGGCCCCGAGCTTCGGGCTCCCCGTGGTGCACTACGCCCCCGGGAGCCCGGCCTCCTGGGCCTACCACGCCTTCGCCAGGGAGGTGATTTTGCGTGTCGAGACGGCGTAGCGGGCTGGGGCGGGGGCTCGACGCCCTCCTTTCCGCCCCCGAGGGGGGCGAGCGGTTGGTCCGGCTGCCCCTTGCCCTGATCGAGGCGGGTTCGGTGCAGCCCCGGGGCCGGTTCGACGAGGCGGCGCTCGAGGAGCTCGCCGCCTCGATTCGGGAGAAGGGGCTTTTGCAGCCGGTGGTCGTCCGCCCCAAGGGGGACGGCTACGAGCTCGTGGCCGGCGAGCGGCGCTACCGCGCCGCCCAGCGGGCGGGGCTTACCGAGATCCCGGCGATCGTTCGCGAGCTCGATGACCGGGCTGCGCTCGAGCTCGCCCTGGTGGAAAACCTCCAGCGGGAGGACCTCTCCCCGGTGGAGGAGGCGAGGGGGTACGCGCGCCTTTCCGAGATGGGCCTCTCCCACGAGGAGATCGCCCGCCGGGTGGGCAAGAGCCGGAGCGCGGTGACCAACGCCCTCAGGCTCCTGCAGCTTCCTGAGGAGGCGCTCGCCGCCCTCGACGAGGGGCGGATCACCGCCGGGCACGCCCGGGCCCTCCTCATGCTCCCCGAGGAGAGGCGGCTATGGGGGCTCCGGGAGATTTTGGAAAAGGGCCTCTCGGTGCGCCAGGCCGAGAAGCTAAAGGACCGGCTGAAGGCCGCTCCCCGGCGCTCCGAACCCCATCCCGAGCTCGTCCGGGCGCTGGAGGAGCGGCTTGGGATCCGGGTGCGGATCACCGGCCGCCGGCGGGGCCGGGTCGAGCTCTTCTTTGCGAGCGAGGAGGAACTCAAGGGAATCCTCGAGCTCCTCGGCGCCGACGATACCTAGGGCCCGAGCCGGACCCGGATCGCCCCCTCGAGGTCGGTGCGGTGCACCCGGGCGCCGGCGGCCCGGATCCGCTCGAGGGTCCTCGCGCTCGGGTGACCGAAGGGGTTTTTGCCCACCCCGACGAGCACCACCCTGGGCCGGGCCTTTTCGAGCACGATCTGGCCGGTTCCGTTTTCCGCCCCGTGATGGCTCGCCACCAGCAGGTCGGCGGGTAGATCCGGGAGGCCGTCCTCGAAGCGCCT
>JALSJG010000270.1 GCA_026989475.1 Thermaceae bacterium
TGAGAAAGCCCTCGCCGATGCCCCCTTCGAGCCGCACCGCCTTGTCCAGCCGGCCGCTCGGGTCGAAGGCCTCCACGACGGCGATCTTCTGCCACTCGCCGCCCCGTAGCAGGCCGTAGCGCTCGGGCGCCACCACCGGCAGCACCGCTCCGGTCGGGTACTTGGCGAAGTCGTCAGTGAGGGCGGTGCCCGGCTCGGGGAGGGGGTTCCCTGGGAGCACCTTGATCACCGGGGCGCGTGCCCCGCCCTTCTTGCCGCTCTCCACCGCGGTCGCCCCGGTGGGGGCCGGGGCGGGGGCCTCGACCGGCACCGTGACCTTGACCCCGGGCGCCGGCTGGAGCTCGACCGTGGGCCTCGGGGCGCAGGCCGCGAGCAGGAACAGGAACGCTACCAGTGCCCAGCCTCGATTTTCGCGCATCCTGCCACCTCCTGGCGGACCCAGCCTACCCCGCTCCCCGGTTAAGCGGCGGTTAAAAAGCGGGGCGCCGGCCGGCGCCCCGCCCCCGCCTCCGGGCGGGCTAGAAGTTACCCCACTTGATCGCCCACTTCCCCTCGACGTCGGGGACCAGGAAGATCCCCCGGGGGCCGTGGTCCTCGATGCCCTGCATCAGCTCGGCCAGGGTCCTGTTGGCCTCAAGCCGCTCCACGCCCCAGCTCCCCGAGCTGGACTGGTAACCGCTGGCAGCGCTCCACTGGGGGCTCGACGGCGTACTTTGAAGCGTGTACGCACCGCTCGTGCCCAGGAAGCCCGCGCTCACTTGCTCTATACGACTGTAGTGCTGGGTACCCATCCACCAGCTCACCGCGAACTCGTACATCCGGGTGTCGGGCGGGCTCGGCGGCAGGTTCTGGAAGGTGCCGCCCGCAGGGTCGAAGGAGACCGCGTTGAGTCGGCCCGGGAACGCCATCGCCGCGGGCGGGGTCGCCCCGATCTTGTTCCGGAAGTACGCGAGGCGCTCGCGAGTGGTGTCGGTGGCGTAGGCCTGAAAGAGGTAGCGGGTCGCGAAGGGGAACGGGTAGTAGTTCATGTCGCCCGGCGTGTCGGTGTCCGAGAGGACGATGGTGTGGTTCGGGGTCACCCCGTGCACCGACCAGCCGGTGGCCCAGCCGGAGACGTAGCCGGGGAAGGTGCTCGGGTCGGGGAAGGTCTGGCTCGGGGTCACGGACTGCCAGGGGTTGTTCGCAGTAAGGGAAAGCCCGTTATAGACGTTGACGTTCGGGAGGTACATGTAGGCGAGGAGCCCCCCGCTACTCTCCGCGAGGAGGACGAGGTCCTGGGTGCCCGCGATTCCCGCGTTCACCTGGATGGTGCCCGTGGGCGGGCTGTCCACCGCGTCCATATGGTAGAAGGTTCCGGCCTTGTGGGCGAGGCGCACGGCCGTCGCGCCCGCCGGGGGGGAATAGTTCACGGTGAAGGAAACCGGCGTCGCCGCGCTGGAGCAGGGGTCGTAGATCCGCGGGAGCTCGGCCGGGGTGGCGGCGTAGATGTTAAAGACGGTGATGCCCCCGCCGGTGCACTGGAAGGCGACGCGGTAAGCAGTGCCCTGGGGGCTGAAGGTGAAGTTCGTACCCGGGGCGGCTTGCCAGGTGCCGCTTCCATCGTCGTAGTAGATCGCGCTCGCGCCCGGAACCACCACCGAGACCGGTGCACCGCCGGGCGCCGGGTTCGGCCCGAGGCCGCAACCGGCCAGGACGAGCCCGAGCAAACCGAGGATTCCGTAGACCTTTCGCATACTCCCACCTCCTTGACGGGCCTCATCCTGGCCGGTGGTTCTGGGAATGATCTCAGGGCGAGCTGAAAGCGCCTTCACGAAAAAGCCCCGGCCGGGGAATCCCGGCCGGGGCGCGGCCGCCCGCCCCTCAGGGGGCGGTGTAGCTCCCCTTCTTCCAGGCGGTGCGGAGGTCGAGGTCCGGGCTCAGGAAGCCGAGGGGCGAGGTGAGCTTCGCGTAGAACTCCGCGAAGGAAAGGGGTGAGTGGAAGGCGGTGACCTCGTAATCCACCGGCTGCCCCGACGGGGGCGCCATGGGCTCGAAGGCCTCCACCGGCGGCGCGGGCAGGGAGTAGGCGGTGCTTTCGCCGAGGTACCCCGCGCTCAGCCAGACCCGGATTCCCGCGTTGGCGTGGGTGAGCTCGAAGTAGAGCCCGAGCAGGTCTTCGCCGCCGGGGAGCCCGGAGAAGGCCGTGGGCCAGTTCGCCACGCCCGGCGAAAGGCGCGGCGGAAATTCCGGGAAGTTGCTCGGCGGGGCGGGGCCCGCCTGAGTCAGGTAGTGGGTGAGCGTCTCGGTGGGGTCGTCAGGATCGTCGCTCACGCTGGCCTGGAAGGCGTAGTGGCTCGCGAAGACGAGGGTCAGGTAGTCGGAGCCCAGCGGGCTGCCCTTCCCTCCGGCGAGCACCCCGGTGCCGTTCGGGGTGACCGCGAAAACCCCCCAGTTCGAGGCGGTAAGCTCGGCGTGGCTTACCGGGGGGAAGGGGCCTTCCTGGCCCAGGTTCCCGGCGTCGTCCGTGCGCAGGGTGATCGTGTAGCTGCCGCCGGGCTCGACGGTGACCGTCTCGCGCCGGGCGGCCAGGGGCTCTCCGCTTCCGCCCACGGCGAGGAGCACCAGGTCCTGCTCGCCGGCCACCCCGCCCGAGTCCACCGTGACCGTGCCGCTCGAGCCTAGGCCCAAGGCGGGGCCGCCCTTGTGGAAGAGCACCACGTACGCCGTTCCGGAGACCGCGCTGGCGTCGTAGCTCACCTGGAAGGCGACGTCTTCTCCGCCGACGGTTTCACAGGCGGTGTTTAGCTCACCCACCTCCCCGGGGGTCAGGCTAAAGACCTGGAAGGTCCGGATTATCTCCCCGGGGCAGGCGATCACCACGTCGTAGGGGGTGTCCGCGCCCAGGCTCCGGACGGCGGCCGGGGACGCGAGCGCGATCTCGAACCGGGTGGGGTCGTCCGGGTACTGCCAGTCGCCCCCCGCCACCCGGTAGGCGGCGGCGGTGGCGCCGGGGGCCTGGACGCTCACCGTAGAGGTATCGCCTCCTCCATTGTCCCCGCCGGGACCGGCGGAGGGGCCGCCGCAGGCGGCGAGGAGAACGCCGAGTCCCGCGGCCAGCGCTAGCTGCTTGATGCCCTGCATACCTTCCACCTCCACTAAGCTGGGTTTAGGGCAGGGTCCGGTACCGGACCACGCCTTTATCCACCAGGTCGTAGCCGGGGTCCACCCGGTTTTCTCCGCTCGCCTTGGGCGCAGCGAGGAAGGCCTCGAGGTCCACCACGGCGAGGCAGGTGCGGGGTTCGTTCACCACCAGGCCCGTCGGCCGGCCCTCGCCCGGGGTAACGAAGAGGGCGAGGCCGTGGGGATCGCCGACGTTCTCCCATAGCTCGCAGGCATCGGGAATCCCGGGGTGGCCCCCAGGGGCGCGCTGGTGTACTCGAGGGCCTCCGGAACGCCCGGGGTCTCCGGGAGGCGGACCGCCCCGATCGCGTTGCCAAACTCCTCCTCCAGGAAGGCGATGTGGTGCGCACTCTCGACGGCGAGCCCGGTGGTGAGCCAGTTCCAGGGGCTGTATACGTTGCTCAGGGGCTGGTAGACCGCATTGGCGGTAAAGGTGTTGCCGGGGCCGAACCCGGCGTGCTTCAGGTCGACGAAGAGCAGCCCCGGACTCCACTCGTGGCCGATCACCAGAAGGCCGGTTTGCAGGTCGATGGCGGCGGCGTCGGCGAGGAAGTTCGACGGAACCCCCTCTACCTCGGTCATGCGCTTCGTCCAGCGGTAAGCCGTCGCATCGTTGAGATCGATCACCCAGAGTTGCTGGTCGGCGTCGGCAAGCCCCGGGTACTCCGGGGAGAGGATGCGGTTTTCGCGGTAGTCGTAGCCGAAGTTCTCGGTGACGAACTGGGGATCGAGGTGCTGGTCGAGGAGGTTGCCCCGGTAGTCAAAGACGCGGTAGCCGTCCCCGCTTGCGACGATGAAGCGGTCGTCCCCGGGGTCGGTGAGCACGCCGCAGTTCAGGCAGCTTCCACCGCTAAAGTCGGCGGAAACACTATTCCCAGGGTCAAACTCCTTGACCTCGAAGCGTAAGGAGGGCTTGGTCAGGACCGAGATCACCGCCACTTTGGAGGTGCCGTAGCCCACGCAAACGACCTTGAGGGCGAGTGGGTCGGCGGCGCAGGCGTCGGGCTGGAAGCCAAGCGAGAGCGACTGGACCCGGAGCGAAGCCAGGGCCAGTGGACCGCCGCCGAGCTCGACCACGTTGAGCTCGCGCCCGCTTGCGGGGACGAAGGCGAGCGCGCGGTCCCCGAGCACCAGGGTGGCGAGCCCGCCGGAGGTCCCCGAGACCGTGCCCGGGGGCGGCTCGGCCGGGGGTTCCGGACGGTTCCCCGCGCAGGCGGCCAGTACCAAAAGCAGGCCGATGAGCAAGGATTTCCCCGTGGCTCTCCGCACCCTTTTCCCCTCCTTTCGCTCCGCGGAGTATTCTTCCCCGCCCCCGGTTTAAGCCCGGTTAAACGGAGACTGAGGTTTCGCCCGGGCGGTCGTAGCGCGCTTCGCGTGCCCTCGGCTAAGCTGCGTTTAAAACCATGGCCGAGGGGTATCTGTACCGACCGAAGCTGATCGCCCGGGTTCGACGGGCGCTGGCCGACGCGGCCGTGGTGCTCTGGGGCCCGCCGGGGTTCGGGAAGACCCTGCTTTTAAGGGAGGTGGCCCGGGCCGAGGGGATGCCCTACCGCACCGAGCCCGGGGAGGAGCGGGCCGCCTACGACCTGGCGGAGCCGCCCGAGGCCTTCGTCCACGGGGCGGTCTACGCCCTTCCCCGCAGGCCCCCGGGGGGGCCGGAGCTTCGTCTTTTCGGCCCCGAGGCCCTCGCCTTCGCCGAGGCCGAGGTGCGCGAGCTCGCCCGGCGGCTCGGGGTCGGCCGGCTCGCCCGGGCGGGGGTCGAGCGGATCGGGGGCTGGCCGCTTTTGGTGCGGCGGGGGTTCGAGGCGGGGCGGGTGGGGCTCGCCGAGGAGCCGCTTAGGGGCCTCGTCGAGGGGTTCTTGGCCCGGCTTCGCCCGGAGGAGCGGGCGCTTTTATGGCTGCTCGGGGTCGCCCTGCCCGAGCCCGCCTGGCGCCGGGCGGGGTTTGGCGCGGCGCTCGACGGGCTGCTCGCGGGGGGATGGGCTCGGGGAGGCGCGCGGGTGGTTCCCCTTCCCGCCATCTTCCACTACTACCGCGAGGTGCACGGACCGCCGCCCTTTGCCGAGGTGGCCGCCGCCATCGAGGCCGCCCTCGAGCTCGACCCCGAGGCCGCCTTCGAGGCCTACCTCGCCTACCGCCGGCCGGAGGCGGGGCGGGCGTTCGAGCGGCTGGCCGAGCGGCTGGTAAGCGAGGGGGGGTTCGATCGGGCGGTGGAGGCCTGGCACCGGATCCCCAAGGCCCACCGCACCCGGCGGGGGGCGCTCTATGTCGCCCAGGCCGAGCGGGGCCGGGGGTGGCTCGAGGACGCCCTGGCGCTCGCCCGTTTTGCGGCGGAGGAAGAGGCGCTTTTGCCCGAGGCGCGGGACGTCGAGGGCTCGGTGCTCATCCTCCTCGGGCGCTACCGGGAGGCGGTCCGCGCCTTTGCCGAAGGGCTCGAGCGCGCAAACCCCGAGCTCGCCCCCCGGATGCGGGCGGGGCTCGGGGCCGCGCTGATCCGGGACGGCCGCTTTCGGGAGGCGGCGGAGGTGCTCGAGGCGGTGGTGGGGGGGAAGCGTCCCCTCGACCCCCTGGTGCTCGCCCGGGTGGAGCACAACCTCGGGATCGCCCTCCACCACCTCGGCCACCTGGAGCGGGCGATCGCCGCCTACCGGGAGGCGCTTTGCCTGAAGGAAAACCAGGGGCCCCTGACCCAGGCGAACACCCTGCTCTCGATGGGCGAGGCGCTAAGGCTCCTCGGCCGCTTCGAGGAGGCCCACCGGGCGCTCAAGGCGGCCCTGGAAAAGGCCGAGGCCAGTCACGAGTACCGCGCGATCGGTTACGCCGCCCTCAACCTTGGCGACCTTTACGTGCAGGCGGGCTGGTTCGGGGAGGCCGAGGCCGCCTACCGCCGCGCGGAGGCGGCGCTCCGGCTGGGGGAGGACCCCTACGGGCTCGGGCTTTTGCACCTGGGGCGGGCCCGGCTCTACCGGCGGCAGGGGGCGCGCGCCAGCGCCCGGGTCGAGCTCGTGCGGGCCGAGGAGTTCTTGCGGCGCGGGGGCAGCCCCGCCGAGCTCGCCGAGGTCTACCTCGAGCGGGCCCTCCTCGGCGGCCCCTCCCGCCGCCGCTGGCTAAGGGAGGCGGAGGCCGCCGCGGCCGAGACCGAAAGCCAGCGGCTCCTCGCCTGGATCCGGGCGGAGCGGGTCCTCGCCGGGGACGCGGGGGAGGAGGCCGCGGCCTTCGCCGCGAGCTACGCCCTTTCCGAGGACCTTTTGCTTTTGCTCGAGGGGCGCTACCTGCCGGTCTGGGCCCGGGGGGGGACGGCGGGGCGGGCGGTGCTCGAGCGCCTGGCGCTCGGCGCCGGGCCGGTGCGGGTCTACAGCCTGGGGCGGCTCGCGGTATTCAAGGGGGAGGAGGTCCACCTTCCCACCATCAAGGAGCTTTGGGTCCTGCTCTTCCTCTGGGAGCGGCCGGGAGAGGACCCGAGCGTGCTTTTTAAAGACGCGAAGAACCCGGCCAAACGCCTCCAGATCGCGGTGCACCACCTGCGGAGCGCGCTCGGCGGGGACTGGGTGCGCTCGCACGCGGGCGGCTACCGGGCCGCGCCGTTGCCCGGCGTCTGGTGGGACGCGGCGATCCTGCGGGCGGCCGCGCGCCACGCGGGTCTCTCCCCGATCCGCGCCCTGGCCCGGGCCCTTTACCAGGGGCCCTTTGCCCCCGGGGCGCCCCTTTCCCGGGAGCGGCGGCGGTACGCGAGTATTTTTGGAAGGTTGGCAAGATAGCCCGCTAACAAGCTCAAAAGAAATGCGAAAACCAAGGGTAGAAATCGCTTTGGGAGGAGCTCGAGGGGTGGTATAATGAACTTCGAGGGGTGGCCCCGGGGGCCGCCCGTTTGCTGAGGAGACCAATGGAAAGGTACGACGCTTCCAGCATCAAGGTGCTCAAAGGGCTCGAGGGCGTGCGCAAGCGTCCGGCGATGTACATCGCCGGCCTCGGCCCCGACGGCTACCACCAGCTGCTCTTTGAGATCCTCGACAACGCGGTGGACGAGGCCCTCGCCGGCTATGCCCGCGAGATTCAGGTCACCCTGCACGAGGATGGCTCGGCGAGCGTAGAGGACGACGGCCGGGGGATCCCGGTGGACGTGATGCCGGGGGAGGGGCGGCCGGCGGTGGAGGTGATCTACACCGAGCTTCACGCCGGCGGCAAGTTCGACTCCGGCGCCTACAAGGTCTCGGGCGGGCTTCACGGGGTGGGGGCGAGCGTGGTCAACGCCCTCTCCGAGTGGACCGCGGTCGAGGTCTTCCGCGAGGGCAAGCACTACCGCCTCAAGTTCTCCCGGGGCCAGGTGGTCGAGCCCTTGCACGAGGTGGGTAAGGTGCGGGGCAAGAAGACCGGCACCCGGGTCCGCGTCAAGCCCGACCCC
>JALSJG010000271.1 GCA_026989475.1 Thermaceae bacterium
GCCGGCGCCATCAGGGGGGTGTGGAAGGGAGCGGAGACGTTTAAGAAGACCACCCGGGCGCGTTTTTCCTTGAGCCGCCGGGCGGCCTCCTCTACCGCCCCTTTCTTCCCCGAGATCACGGTCTGCGCGGGAGTATTGAGGTTCGCGATCCAAACTTCTTCGAGCCCCTCGAGCGCCTTTTCGATCTCGGCGAGGGGGAGCTTTAAGACCGCCGCCATCGCCCCTTCGCCCACCGGTACCGCCTCTTGCATGTACCGCCCGCGAAGGCGAACGAGCCGAAGGGCGTCCTCGAGCGCAAGGGTTCCCGCCGCCACGTAGGCGGTCCACTCTCCGAGGGAGTGGCCGGCGGCGGCCGCCGGGACAGCGCCCCCGGCCTCGAGGTAGGCGCGGTAAGCGGCGTAGCCCACGGCGAGCAGGGCGGGCTGGGCGTTCTCGGTGAGGGTGAGGGCTTCCTCCGGGCCCTCGAACATTAGCTTGAGGAGCCCGGGAAGCGCGGCCTCGGCGCGCTCGAGCACCTCGCGGGCCGCCTTCGAGCCCTCGAAGAGGGCCCGGCCCATCCCCACCGTCTGGGAGCCCTGTCCGGGGAAGAGCGCCGCCCTCACGCCGCCCCCCCGTACCAGGTATGCACCGCCGCCGCCCAGGTGAGCCCCGCCCCGAAGGAGACGAAGAGCAGGTGGTCGCCGTCCTTGACCAGTCCGCGGTCGAGCGCCTCCTTTAGCGCGAGGGGAATCGAGGCGGTGGAGGTGTTCCCGTACTTGTGGAGGTTCACCACCACCTGCTCCCAGTCGAGCCCGAGCCGCTCGCGGGCGGCGTCGATGATGCGCAGGTTGGCCTGGTGGGGCACGAAGAGGCGGATGTCGCGCTTTTCGAGCCCGGCCTTCTCGATCGCCTCCAGGGTGGCGGTGTCCATCACCCGCACCGCGAACTTGAAGACCTCGCGGCCGTTCATGTAGATCTTGTGCCCCATCCGGGTGCCGTCGGGGAGACTGTGGGCGAGGGCAGCTAGGTGCAAGGCCGATCCCCCGGAGCCGTCGGCGCCGAGGACGAAGGAGCGAAAGCCGTAGCCCTCGGGCACCTGCCCCACTACCGCGGCCCCGGCCCCGTCGCCGAAGAGGACGGCGGTGGAGCGGTCGCGCCAGTCGGTGATCTTGGAGAGGACCTCGGCGCCGATCACCAGCACCCTTCGCGCGATCCCCGCCTCGACCTGGCCGGCCGCCTGGGCCAGGGCATAAAGCCAGCCGGGGCAGCCGGCGAGGAGGTCGTAGGCGGCCGCCTTGAGGCCGAAGCGGTGCTGGATGAGGGCGGCGGTGTTCGGGAAGTAGGCGTCCGGGGCGTTGGTGGCCACCACCACCTGGTCCACCTCGGCCAGGGCCTCCTCCCCGTGGCGGTGGAGGAGGTCCTCCACCGCCTTCACCGCGAGGTCGTAGGCGTACTCGTTCTTCTCGGCGATCCTACGTTCCTTGATGCCGGTCCGGGTAGTAATCCACTCGTCCGAGGTGTCCAAAAAAGAGGCCAGGTCCTCGTTGGTGAGGACCTTCTCGGGAACGTAGGTGCCGAGGGCCAAAAGCCCTGCCGGCACGTTAGGCCTCCGGGACTTCGAGGATCTTCTCGCCCTTGTAGTAGCCGCACTCGGGGCAGACGGTGTGCGGGGGCTTCATCGCGCCGCACTGGGGGCAGGGAACGAGCGCGGGGGCGCTGAGCGCGTGATGGCTCCGCCGCTTGTCGCGGCGCGACTTCGAGGTCTTCTTCTTCGGTACCGGGTGCTTGGCCATGGTTCCTCCCCTGGCCCGGCGCGGGCCGAAGGGCCATTATAGCAGAGCCTCGCCTAGGAAAGCTCTTTTAAGAGCCCTTCGAGCGCGACGAAGGGGGTGGGCCTATCTGGCCCTTGCCCGTGGCCGCATTCGGTCTCGTTGAGGTCGGCGCCGCAAACCGGGCAGAGCCCGGCGCAGTCCTCGTGGCAGACGGTGGTGAGCGGCATCTCCAGGGCGAAGGCCTGGTAGAGGAAACCGGAGAGGTCGAGCTCGGGCTCGCCGAAGTAGTAGACCTCCTCGGGCTCCTCGACCAGCTTCACCCCCTCGACCCCGGGCTGGTAGGCGAGGAGGTGCTGGAAGTAGGCGTGGATCGGCACCCGGGTGGGCTTCAGACAGCGCCGGCACTCCATCACCGCCTCGCCGTGGATCTCGCCGGAGAGCCAGAACTCGCCCCCCATGTGGGTGACCGTCACCCGCCAGTCGGCGGGCTCGGCGAGCGGGACGCCCCCGGCCTCGGGACCCACGCGGCCCTCGATCTGGCCCTCGGCGCGCTTGGTTCCGGGCTCCTTCAGGATGGAGGCGAGGTTGATGCTCTGGACATCCTTTGGGTCCATCGAAGCAAGTTTAGGCGGCCTTTGGCCTTTTGTCAAGGGGTATGCCCTTTCTATGCATAAAGAAAGAAAAGCGAAACGGGCGCGAAAAGCCCGCTTTCTGCTAGCATGGGTGCATGCGGCGCGTGGCCGTCCTTGGGGTGCCGATGGACCTGGGCGCGGGCCGGCGCGGCGTGGACATGGGCCCGAGCGCGATCCGATACGCCCGGTTGCACGAGGAGCTTACCGCCCTTGGGTACCGGGTGCTCGAGCTCGGCGACCTGGAGGTCCCGGTGGCCGAGTCCCTCACCCCCGAGCCCCCGCCCCACCACGCCGGCGCCATCGCCTCGGTCTGTCAGAAGCTCTACGAGCGCCTTGTAGCGCTGGACGCTTCCGTCTTCCCCCTGGTGCTCGGTGGCGACCACTCCCTCGCCCTGGGCTCGGTCCCGGGCGGCGCCCGAGGCGAGCGCGTAGGCGTGATCTGGGTGGACGCCCACGGCGACTTCAACACCCCCGAGACGAGCCCGAGCGGCAACGTCCACGGGATGCCGCTCGCGGCCCTCCTCGGCAAGGGCGACCCCCGGCTCGTGGGGATCGGGGGGCCTGGGCCCAAGGTGCGCCCCGAGGACGTCGCCCTCGTCGGGGTGCGGAGCCTGGACCCCGGCGAGCGGGCGCTTTTGAGGGAGTCGGGGGCCCGGGTCTTCACCATGACCGAGGTGGACCGGATGGGGATCGCCCGGGTGGCGGAAGCCGTGATTGCGCAAATGCAAGGGCTCCCCCGGGTGCACGTCTCCCTCGACGCCGACGTGCTCGATCCCGAGATCGCTCCCGGGGTGGGTACTCCGGTCCCGGGCGGGCTTTCCTACCGGGAGGCGCACCTTTTCATGGAGCTGCTCTCGGAGGCGGGTTTCGTGACCAGCCTGGACCTCGTCGAGGTGAACCCCATCCTGGACCGGAGCAATCGCACCGCCGAGATCGCAGTCGAGCTCGCGGCCAGCTTGCTGGGAAAACGGATTCTCTAACCGGTGCCCCGGCGCCAGGCCCACGTCGCGATCAGGGCGAAGAAAACGGCGTAGCCCAAAAGAGCAAGGAGAGAGGCGGCCGGCCAGGGTAGAGCCTCGCTCGCAGCCCAGACCAGCTCCGCCCAGTGGCGGGTGGGAAGCCAGGGGGAGATCGCCCTGGCCCATCCGGGGAGGAGTTCGGGGGGCATCCAGAGACCGCCGAGGTAGGAAAGGGGGAGAAAGATCAGGTTGGCCAGGGCCAGCGCCGCTCTTGGACGGGTCAGGTAGGCGAGGCTAAGCCCCATCAGTCCGTGGGGAACCGCGCCGAGTACGAGCGCCGCGAGCAGGGTTGGCCAGCGTCCCGCGGGCAGGTGGAAGGGGGTGGCTAGCCCCGCCACCGCCGCCACCAACAGCGCTGCTGCCAGCGCAAAAAGCAGCCCGGCAAGCAGGTAGGCGGCAGGCCGCACTCCGGCCGGAAGGGGAAGGGTCCTCAAGTAAGGGACCCAGGGATTTTCCCGCTCCTGGGAAAGACCCACCCCGTACTGGAAAAAGACGACGGTAAAGAAGGCGAAGGCCATGAACGAGGTGGTGGTTTTCAACGCGGTTTCCGGGGTTTTTAGGTAGGGGGCGGCGAACATCAGGAAGAACATCCCGGGGAATACGAAGCTTGGAATCAAAAACCCCGGCATCCGGAGAAGTGCCAGCAACTCGTACTTAAGGTGCACGAACACCAGCCGGATCATGCTTCGCCCCGGGTGAGCGCGAGAAAAGCCTCCTCGAGGCGCAGGGGACGGACCTCGAGTTCCCGGAACGCGACCCTTTTTTCCATCAGCTCGACGACCAACCGATCGGCGTCGGAGGTGTAAAGGACGAAGCGATCCCCGACGCGTTCGATGCGTACCGCGTGGGAAAGCTCGGGCAGACCTGGCGCGAAAAAGGAGACCTGTTTAAGCCCCACGCGGGCCTTGATCGCCTCCGGCGTACCTTCGATCAGGAGGCGCCCTTGATGAAGGATGGCGACGCGGTCGGCCAAGGCTTCGGCCTCCTCCAGGTAATGGGTGGTAAGCAGCACCGCTTTGCCTTCGTCGCGAAAGGTTCGGATTGCCTGCCAGAGCGTGTGGCGCCCTTCGACGTCGAGCCCCGTGGTCGGTTCGTCGAGCACGACGAGGTTGGGATTGCCTGCGAAGGCGAGCAGTACCGAAAGCCGCCTCCGTTCTCCTCCGGAAAGCGCCGAGGTCATCCGACCGGCTTTGGCGGCGAGACCGAACTGCTCCAGCAGATGGTCCCGCGCTGCGGGCTTTGGGTAGTGGGCCCGTACCAGGTCCACCACTTCCCGTACCCTTAGGGTGGGCGGAAAACCGGTCTCCTGGGGAGTAACCCCGAGGAAGCGCCGGCTCCGCCAGCAGCGGGGGTCGCCGCCAAAGAGGCGGGCCTCGCCTCGATCGGGGGAGAGGAGCCCCACCAGCACCCGGACCAGGGTGGTCTTGCCGGCGCCATTCGGGCCCAGAAGGGCAAGCACCTCACCCGAAGATACCCTAAGGCTCACCCCCTTTAAGGCTTGGATCTTACCGTAGGTCTTCCAGATTTCTTTCGCCTCGGCAGGAAACACGTTCGTTCTCCCTGGACTCGGTCCCGCTCGGCCTGCTCCCGGAGGTGCCATTTTGCATCGCCTCCTGGCGCGTAGACTACACTGAGTTTCGTCCCAGCTCCTCGGCTAACTGGCGGAGGGGGATCGAGCGATGGCTTCCAGGACCTGGCCGGTCCTACCTTTCCCGGTGCTGCACCTGTCGCAAACTGGGCGATCGCCTCGAGTTAAATTGTTTCCGGGAGGGTCGTACCCATAGCACCTGGAACTGCTGCCGCCGCCTCCGCGGCAACCCAACCGATCCGACCCGCCAAGCCTCCGCCAACGAACTCGAGCTCCTCGCGGTAGGCCAGGCCGGGAACACGTGCCTTACGCGCGTCCCCTTTCTCCGGGGCAAAGGAGGAAGGCATCGAGCAGCATGCCCAGGCCGATTCCAATAAAGAGGCCGGCGAGTAGGTGATTGAAAAGAGCGCCCAGGCCCGTTCCGATCCACGCGAGGGCCCCGGTGATTCGTCCACAGCGTTTCATGCTTGCCCAAGGTTGATTTTACACTGGTGCCGTGCTGGTAATTCCCGCGGTGGACATGCAAAAGGGTCGGGCGGTGCGCCTCTATGAGGGCGACCCTGAACGCGAGACCGTCTACTTCGAGGATCCCCTCGAGGCCGCGCTTCACTGGGTGCGAAAGGGGGCGCGCTACCTCCACCTCGTGGACCTCGACGCCGCGCTCGGAAAGGGGAATAACCGCGAGGCGATCCGGCGGATCGCGGAGGCGGTGCCGGTGCCCTTCGAGGTCGGCGGGGGGATCCGGAGCCTGGAAGCGGCGAGGGGGGTGCTCGAGCTCGGGGCCGACCGGGTGGTGGTGGGCACCGTGGCGGTGCGGGCCCCCGAGGTGCTGCGCCAGATGCTCGCGGAGCTCGGCCCCGAACGGGTGGCGGTGAGCGTGGACGCCCGGGGGCTATCGGTGGTGGTCGCGGGCTGGCAGGAGCGGGCAGAGGTAGAGGCCCCCGAGCTCGCCCGCCGGCTCTGGGAAGAGGGGGTGCGCACCCTGATCTACACCGACGTCCGCCGGGACGGCACCCTGAAGGGCATGGACCCGGGGCCCCTCGAGGCCATGCGGGAGGCCTGGCCCGGTGATTTGATCGCCGGGGGCGGGGTGGGCTCGGAGGAGGACCTCCGCCTCATGGAGTCCCTCGGCGTGGACGCTGCCATCGTGGGGCGGGCGCTTTACGAGGGGCGGGTGCGGCTTTAGTGCCCGAGCTTCCCGAGGTCGAGGTCACCCGGCGGGCGCTCTCGCCGCTCGTGGAGGGCCGGCGGATCCTCGATCTCGTCCACGCGGACCCCGCCCGCTACCGGGACACCGAAAGGGCCGTGGGCCGGCGGATCCTGGGGCTTTTTCGGCGGGGAAAGTTCCTGCTTTTTCGGCTTTCGGGCGGGTGGCTCCTCGTCGTGCACCTGGGGATGAGCGGGGGCTTTCGGCTCCAAAGGACGCCCCACACCCGGGTGGTCTTCCGGCTCGAGGGGCAGGAGCTTTACTTCCACGATCCCCGCCGGTTCGGAAAGTTCTGGGCGGTGCCCGAGGCCGAGCGCTGCCGGGTCCCGCTCCTTTGCCGGCTCGGGCCCGAGCCCTGGGACCCGGCGTTCACCGCGGAGTACCTCCGGCAAAGGTTAAGGTCCAGCCGCCGGCCGGTGAAGGCGATCCTCATGGACCAGGCGGTGGTCGCCGGGCTCGGCAACATCTACGCCGACGAGGCCCTCTTTTTGGCGGGCGTCAGGCCGACCCGTCGGGGGACACGGGTCACCCGGGCGGAGGCGGCGCGGATTAGGAAGGCGATTCCGAGGGTGCTCGAGGCCGCCATCGAGGACGGGGGCACCACCTTGAAGGATCAGAGCTATCGCCAGGTGGACGAGGCGATCGGCTACTTTCGGCTAAGGCTTTCGGTCTACGGCCGCACTGGCGAGCCCTGCCCCCGCTGCGGCACTCCGATCCGCCGGATGGTGATCCAGGGGCGGAGCGCCCACTTTTGCCCCCGCTGCCAGCGCTAGGGGCAAAACCCCTTGCCGGAGAAGGGGGTAAGGCGGACCGCCGCGAACCCGCTCCGCGTTGACTCGGGCCTTTTCGTTTCCTAAAATGGGGCTTGCTGCGCGGTGAGCGTAGCTCAGCTGGTTAGAGCACCGGTCTGTGGAACCGGGGGTCATGGGTTCAAGTCCCATCGCTCACCCCAAAATCGCCGCCCTCCGGGCGGCCCGGCGGCCCGGCCGTGACCGGCGAGGATGGCGGAACTGGTAGACGCGCCAGACTTAGGATCTGGTGGGTTTATCCCGTGCGGGTTCAAGTCCCGCTCCTCGCACCAGGGGCCGGGCCGCCCTTTCCCACGAGGTGAACATGCCGGAGATCGTCGAACGTGAGGGTTGGCGCGTGCGCGTCCGCGGGGAGGTGCCCGCGGAGGAGGTCGAGGGGGCCTACCGCCTCCTCCTTGCCGAATACAAAAAGCGCGTGCGGGTGCCGGGCTTCCGGCCCGGCCGGGTGCCTGAGCGGGTGCTCGAGGCCCGCCTCGGCCGCGAGG
>JALSJG010000272.1 GCA_026989475.1 Thermaceae bacterium
GCGAAGGTTGTAAAGGCTACGACGGGGAGGAGTAGGCGCGGGGCGCCCTCCAAAGCGAGTCCGGGAGGGTGGAAGCCGGACGGGGGTCCGCGCCGAAGATCGCCCCCGAGCCGCGGGAGGAAAGGGGTAAGCCCCGAGTAATGCCCGCCGGTTGCGCCCGTGATCGCGCGAAATGAGGGCGGAGGTGCTCCGCCCGGAGGTAGCAAGGGAGCCATCTCCCACCCCCTACCGCCCACCTCCGGCGAAGCCCTCCGAAGCGCGGTGGTACCGCGGGGCCAGGCGCCTCGTCCGCGCGCGTAAAGCGCGCGGGCTTTTTCGTGGGAGGTGACGATGCGGTTTGCCGAGGTCCAAAAACCCAACTTTCCGAAGCTCGAGGAGGAGATCCTGGCTTTCTGGAAGGAAAACCGAATCTTCCAAAAGAGCTTGGAGCAGCGCCGGGGTCGGCCCCAGTACACCTTCTACGAGGGCCCGCCGACGGCGAACGGCCGGCCCGGGGTCCACCACGCCCAGGCCCGGAGCTACAAAGACCTCTTCCCCCGCTTCAAGACGATGCAGGGCTACTACGTGCCCCGGAAGGCGGGATGGGACACCCACGGGCTCCCGGTGGAGCTCGAGGTGGAGAAAAAGCTCGGGCTCAAGAACAAAAAAGACATCGAGCGCTACGGCATTGCGGAGTTCAACCAAGCCTGCAAGGCCTCGGTGCTCGAGTACGAGAAGGAATGGGAGCGCTTCACCGAGCGCATCGCCTTCTGGGTGGACCTCGACGACGCCTACTACACCTTCGACAAGGACTACATCGAGTCGATCTGGTGGAGCCTGAAGGAGCTTTGGAAAAAAGACCTCCTCTACCGGGACTACAAGGTCGTTCCCTACTGCCCCCGCTGCGGCACGCCGCTTTCCTCCCACGAGGTGGCCGAGGGCTACAAGGAAA
This sequence comes from Thermaceae bacterium, assembly GCA_026989475.1. GTDB lineage: Bacteria > Deinococcota > Deinococci > Deinococcales > Marinithermaceae > WFXV01. Next base: position 932 of record JALSJG010000272.1, read on the forward strand.
TCAGCGACCCCTCGGTCTACGTGCGCTTTTCCCTGAAGGAGCCGGAAAAGCTCGGGCTCCCCGAGAAAACGAGCCTCCTCATCTGGACCACTACCCCCTGGACGCTCACCGCCAACGTCGCCGCCGCCGTCCACCCCGAGTTCACCTACGCCGCCTTCAACCGCGGGGACGAGGTGCTCCTCCTGGAAGAGGAGCTCGGGAAAAAGCTCCTCGGGGAGGAAACCCCGGTTCTTGCCCGGTTTAAGGGTCGGGAGCTCGAGGGCGCTCGCTACGAGCCGCCCTACCGCTTCGTCGAGCCGGAAAAGCCCGGCCACTTCGTGGTGCTCGCCGAATACGTCTCCAAGGAGGACGGCACCGGAATCGTCCACCAGGCCCCGGCCTTCGGCGCCGAGGACATGGAGGTGGCCCGGGCGTATGGCCTCCCCGTCTTGATCACCGTGGACGAAGACGGCAAGCTGATGGTCGGGCCCTTCAAGGGGCTTTTCTTCCGCGACGCGAAACGCGAGATCATCCAGGATCTGAAGGAGCGAGGGCTTCTATTCAAGCGGGAGGAGATCGTCCACAGCTACCCCCACTGCTGGCGCTGCAAGACGCCCCTCATGTACTACGCTACCGAGACCTGGTTCATCCAAAACACCCGTTACAAGGACCGGCTGATCGCAAAAAACGAGGAGATCCACTGGATCCCGCCCCACATCAAGACCGGCCGCTACGGCGAGTGGTTGAAAAACCTCACCGACTGGGCGCTCTCTCGAAACCGCTACTGGGGCACGCCCTTGCCGGTATGGGTCTGCGAGGATTGCGGTCACGAGCACCTGGTGGGCTCGTTCGCGGAGCTCAAAGAACGTGCCCGCGAGGACGTGGACCCCACCTCCCCAGGCTTCGACCCTCACCGCCCCCTTGTTGACGAGATCACCCTGACCTGCGAGAAGTGCGGCGGGGTGATGCGCCGGGTGCCCTACGTAATCGACGTCTGGTACGACTCCGGCGCGATGCCCTTTAGCCAGTTCCACTATCCCTTTGATAACCAGGAGACCTTCAGAAAGAGCTTCCCCGCCGACTTCATCTCCGAGGCGATCGACCAGACCCGGGGCTGGTTTAATAGCCTCCACCAGCTCGGGGTCATGCTCTTCGACTCGGTGGCCTTCAAGAACGTGATCTGCCACGGCCACATCCTGGACGAAAAGGGCGAGAAGATGTCGAAGTCCAAGGGGAACGTGGTCGACCCCTGGGAGATCATCCACCGCTTCGGCGCCGACGCGCTGCGCTGGTACATCTACGTCGCCGCGCCGCCCGAGGCCTCCCGCCGCTTCGGGCCCAACCTCGTCCAGGAGGCGCTCCGCGACTACTTCCTGACGCTCTGGAACGTCTACAGTTTCTTCGTCACCTACGCGAACCTCGACCAGCCCGACCTCAAAAACCGCCCGCCGGTGGAAAAGCGGCCGGAGATGGACCGCTGGCTGGTGGCCCGGGTGCAAAAACTCATCGAGGAGGTCACCGCGGGGCTCGAGGCCTACGACCCCACCACCCCGGCGCGGAAGCTTCGGGACTTTGTGGTCCGGGACCTTTCCCAGTGGTACGTGCGCAGGAATCGCCGGCGCTTTTGGAAGAACGAGGACGCCCACGACCGGGAATCCGCCTACGCCACGCTCTGGGAAGCGCTCATCGCGGTCACCCTGCTCACCGCGCCCTTTACGCCGTTCTTGGCGGAAGCGCTCTGGCAGAACTTAATGCGGCGGGTGGACGAGGGCGCCCCCGAGAGCGTGCACCTCGCCGACTGGCCCGAGGTGCAAAGGGAATACCTCGATGAGGAGCTAATCCGGGCGATGGCGGCGGTGATCCAGGCGGTGGAGCTTGCCCGCGGCGCCCGCGCCCGGGCGGGGGTGAAAACCCGCACGCCGCTCCCGCTTCTCCGCCTGGTGGCCCCGAGCGAAGCCGAACGGCAAGCGCTTCGCCACTTCGCGGAGGAGATCCGGGACGAGCTAAACGTCAAGGCGCTCGAGGTCCTCTCCCCCACTGAGGCCGAGGTCGCCTACGTGGTCAAGCCGAACCTGCCGAAGCTCGGGCCCAAGTACGGGAAGAAGCTCGGCGCGATCCGGAAGGCGCTCGACGAGGCCGACGCGAACCAGCTCGCGGCCAAGGCGCTCGCCGGCGAACCGGTGGCGCTCGAGCTCGAAGGGGAGACCCTCGTGCTCGAGCCCGACGAGCTCTTGGTCGAGGCCCGGGCGCCCGAGGGCTTCGCCGCCCTGGCCAAGGGCGGTTACGTGGCCGCGCTCGATACCCGGGTGGACAAGGCGCTACTCCTTGAGGGCCTTGCCCGCGACCTGATCCGGCTCATCCAGCAGGGCCGGAAGGAGATGGACCTCTTCGTCGCCGACCGGATCCGCGTGCGCTACCGGGCAAGCGGCAAGTACCAAGAGGCGCTCAAAGCCCACGCCGAGCGCATCGCCGAGGAAACCCTCGCGGTCGAGGTGAGCCCCGGCGAACCCGAAGGCCACCGGGTCACGGTCGAGGACGAGTACGGCAAGGCCGAGCTCGGGATCGAGCGGGCCTCGGGCTAGCCCGAGGCCCGCTTTTCCACCTCGGCCTGGGCGGCGGCGAGGCGGGCGGTGAGCACCCGGTACGGCGAGGCCGAGACGTAGTCGAGACCGATCCGGGCGGCGAACTTCACCGAGTGCGCCTCGCCCCCGTGCTCGCCGCAAAGACCGAGCTTCAGGTCGGGATTTTTCTCCCTTCCCTCCCGGACCGAGAGAGCAAGCAACCGGCCCACCCCCTCCTCGTCGAGCCGCTCGGTGGGATCGTAGGGGAAGACCCGCGACTCCAGGTAGTCGGGGAGAAACTTTCCGGCGTCGTCCCGGGAAATGCCGTAGGTGAGCTGAGTGAGGTCGTTGGTGCCGTAGCTGAAAAACTCCACGAGCGGCGCGATCCTGCCGGCGGTGAGGGCGGCGCGCGGGGTCTCGATCATCGTGCCCAGCGGGATGCGGAAGCCGTAGCGCTCAAAGACCGGCTCGAGTCGCTCGAAGGCCTGCTCTACCTCGCGGGCGTCGCTGATCAGGGGGAGCATCGCTTCCGGCCGGGGATCATACCCCTCGGCTCTAAGCTCGCGGGTGGCGGCCAGGAGGGCCTCAAGCTGCATGGTGAGGATCTCGGGCCGGATCAAGAGGAGCCGGATGCCGCGGAAGCCGAGCATGGGGTTTTGCTCGGCGAGCGCCCGTACCTGCTTCAAGAGCTTGGCCTCCCCGGGGGCGAGGGCGCCCTGGGCCTCCTTGCGCTCGAGCTCCACGAGCGGCGGCAAGAACTCGTGAAGCGGCGGGTCGAGGAAGCGGATCGTCACCGGCAGGCCGTCCATCGCCCGCAGGATGCCCTTGAAGTCCTGCTTTTGGTAATCAAAAAGGCGCTTTAGAGCAACCTTGGCCTCGGCCTCGTCGTCGGCGAGGATCAGGGCGCGCATCCAGCGAAGCTTTTCTTCCTCGAAGAACATGTGCTCGGTCCTTACGAGCCCAATCCCCTCGGCCCCAAGCTCCCGCGCCTTCTGCGCGTCCTCGGGGGTGTCGGCGTTGGCCCGCACCCCGAGCGTCCGGATCCGGTCGGCCCAGGAAAGGAGCCGCTTGAGTTCTTCCCCCGCCCCGGACTCAAGCAGCGCAACCTCCCCCAGGTAGACCGCGCCGGTGCTCCCGTCGATACTGATCAGGTCGCCCTCTTTAAGCTCGTGCTCGCCGAGGAAAAAACGCTTCTTCCCGGGCTCGACGCGAAGGCTCGCGGTGCCCACCACCGCCGGGACCCCCATCCCCCGGGCCACCACCGCCGCGTGGCTGGTCATGCCGCCCCGGGCGGTAAGGATCCCCTTGGCCAGAAACATCCCGGTGATGTCCTCGGGGCTCGTCTCGGTGCGCACCAGGATGACGTCGAAACCCCGGGCGGTCCAGTCCTCGGCGGCCTCCGGGCTGAGCACCGCGTGGCCCACCGCCGCCCCCGGGCTCGCGGGCAGACCCCGGCCCACCGGCTCAGGGGCGGAGGCGGGGTCCACCCGGGCCCTGAGGAGCGCCGGAAGGCTGCCCGCGTCCACCTTCAAAAGCGCCTCCTCCTCGCTGATGAGCCCTTCGTCCACCAGATCCACCGCGATCCGCACCGCCGCCTCGGGCGTCCGCTTGCCGGCCCGGCTCTGAAGGAGGTAGAGCTTGCCCCGCTCGACGGTGAACTCGAAGTCCTGCATGTCCCGGAAGTGGCGCTCGAGCTTCTCCGCCACCGCCGCGATCTCGGCGTAGAGCGCCGGGTTCTCCTCCTTGAGCCGGGAAAGGGGCTCGGGGGTCCGCACCCCCGCCACCACGTCCTCCCCCTGGGCGTTTTTCAAGTACTCGCCGTAAAGCTCCTTCTTTCCGGTCGCGGGGTTTCGGGTGAACCCCACCCCCGTCCCCGAGTCCTCGCCCAGGTTGCCGAAGACCATCGCCTGAACGTTTACCGCGGTGCAAAGGTCCTCGGGGATCTGGTAGTGGCGCCGGTAGACCCGGGCCCGGGGATTATCCCAGCTCTTAAATACCGCAAGCACCGCTTCCCTTAGCTGCTCCCAGGGCTCCTCGGGGAAGCGGTGGCCGCGCTCCTCGATGGCCCGCTTGAAGCGGGCGGCGAGCTCGGCGAGATCCTCGGCCGAGAGGTCGAGGTCGCGTTCGGCGCCGCGCTCGGCCTTCATCGCCTCGAGCAGGTTCGCGAAGACCGCAGCCTCGACCCCGAGCACCACCTCGCCGTACATGGCCAGCAGCCGGCGGTAGGCGTCCCAGGCAAAGCGCGGGTTTTGGGTCGCGGCCGCGAGCCCTTCCACGCCCCGCTCGGTGAGCCCGAGGTTTAAGATCGTGTCCATCATGCCGGGCATCGAGACCGGCGCCCCGGAACGTACCGAAACCAAAAGGGGGAGCCCGGCCCCGCCGAAGGCCCTACCGGTCGCCTCCTCGAGCGCGGCGATGCCCCTCTCCACCTCGTCCCATAGCCCCTCGGGTACCTTCCCGGAGCGATGGAAGAGCCGGCAGGCTCCGGTGGTGATGGTAAAGCCCGGGGGCACGGGAAACCCCGCCCGAGCCATCTCGGCAAGCGCGTACCCCTTACCCCCAAGGAGCTCCCGCCCGAGCCCCCCGGCCTCCTCAAAGCGGTAGACAAAAGGCATCCCGCCTCCTAGACCGTGACCCGGGCCCTTTCCTTCAAAGCGAAGAAGCGATGGCGCTCGATTAAATCCCTTAGCGTGGTGCGGGAGAGGACCTCCCGCACCGCGTGGTCCACCTGCCGCCAGAGTTCCTCGGTAGCGCAGGTCCCCGCCGCCCAGCAGGTGCTGGGGTCCTCGATGCAGCCTACCGGGGCCACGCTGCCCTCGAGCGTCTCCACCACCTCCAGGGCGGTAATCTCCTCGGGCGGGCGGGCCAGGCGATACCCCCCCTTCGCGCCCCGAACGCTTTTAATGAACCCCGCCCGGCGCAGTGCCGAGGCGATCTGCTCCAAGTAGTGCTGGCTGATCCGCTGGGCTTCGGCGACCTCCTTGAGCGGCACCGGGTCGGGCCCCCGGGCACCGATCTCCAAAAGGGCGCGAAGCCCATACTGGGCTCGGGTTGAGATCCACATGCCTCAATTTTAACCCATATATTCCGTAGGGTTTACCTAGGTTTTCGGCGAGGCCAGGAGCGAAAGCAGGAAGATCCCGCTCTCCACAAGAATGATCGTCGCGCCGCTGGGAACGTCGTAGAGGTAGGAAAGCAAAAGCCCCGCGACCACACCAAAGAGCCCGAAGAGGATCGAGAAAAGGGTCATCTGGGCGAAGGTCCGGGCGAAAAGGCGCGCGCTCGCCGCCGGGATCACCAAAAAGGCGGCTACCAGCAGGATTCCTACCACCTTAACCGCGCTCACCACCACCGCCGCCACCATCGCGGTGAGCAGGTAGTCGTCGAAGAGGACCGGTAGGCGGTCCGCCCGGGCAAGGTCGCGGTCGAAGGTGGCGTACGCCCAGCGCCCCCAGACCGGCAGGGTGAAAAGGCTCAGGAGCGCCACCAGCACCACCGCCCAAAGGTCTGCCGGGGTCACCGCCAGGATCGAGCCGAAGAGGAAGGCCATCGCGTCCGCGGCGTACTCGCTTTTGAGCGCGAGCAGGACGACGCCAAGCGCCACCGAAAGCGAGAAGAAGATGCCCACCGCGGTGTCTCCCCCGAGCTCGGTGCGCTCCCGGACCCAGGCGATCAAGAGGGCGATGAGCACGGTAAAGGGCAGGGCGACGAAAAGCGGCTCGGCTCCCAAAAAGAGCCCAAGGGCCACGCCGCCCAACGCCGCGTGGGCCAGGCCGGAGCCCAGAAAGCTCATCCGCCGCTGCACCACGAAGACGCCAAAGTAGCTGGCGGTGGCGCCGACCAGGAGGCCGGCGAAGAGCGCCCGTTGCATGAACGGCAGGGTAAAGACCTCAAGCATCGCGTCGCTCCACGCTGAAGCTGAGTTCGTGGGGGTGCCCCACGTGCCCAAAAGCTCGCCGCAAGCACTCGTCGGAGAGCGCCCGCTCGGGCGGC
>JALSJG010000273.1 GCA_026989475.1 Thermaceae bacterium
GTAGCTACCCGCTAGGTACCGTAAAGGGTAGAAAGCCTCTAGGTCAAGCGAAAATGCACATTCGATTTATGGGTGCAGCCCCGGCCAGTCGAGCCCGGTTCGCTCGTCCAAGCCCATGCGGAGGTTCAAGGCCTGGATCGCGTGGCCGGCGGTGCCCTTGACCAGGTTGTCGATGGCGCTGATCACCACCAGCCGGCCGGTATCGGGCTCGAGCTCAAACCCCACCTCGGCAAAGTTCGTCCCCTCCACCACCTTGGGGTCGGGGTAGCGGTAGATGCCCCGCTTTTGCTTGACGATGCGGACGAAGGGCGCCTCCCGGTAGACCTCGCGGTAAGCGGCAAAGACGTCGCGCTCGGAGAGGCCGTCCTGCAAAAAGAGCTGGGCGGTCATGAGCACGCCCCGGATCCGGTCGGTGGCGATCGCGGTCATGTGGACCTCGACCTCGCCCGGCAGGTACTCGACGATCTCGGCGGTGTGGCGGTGGCCGGTGGCCTTGTAGACCCGGTAGGAACCGGCGCGCTCGGGGTGGTGGCTGGCCGGGCTCGCCTCGGCGCCGCCCTCGGAGGTGCCCACCATCACCGTGATGAAGACCGGCCCCGGCTTCACCACCCCGGTCTGGTAGAGGGGGTAGAGGGCGATGAGGGCGGCGGTGGCGTTGCAGCCGGCGCCGGCGAGGTAGTTCTTTTCAAGGATCTCCTCCCGGTTCACCTCCGGGTTCGCGTAGGCGAACTTGGGAAGGAGGTCGGGGCGCGGGTGGGCACCGCCGTAGTACTTCGCATAAAGGTCCGCCCGCTTAAGCCGGAAGTCGGCCGAGAGATCGATGACATAAGGTGCGCCCCCCGCGTATCGTTCGAACTCCTTCGCGGCGAGGCCGTGGGGCAGGGCGAGGACCACGAGGTCGGCGTCCTGGATCTCGTCGGGGCTCGTGAACTTAAGGTCGGTAAGGCCGCGGAGGTTGGGGTGGACAAAGTGCACCGGCACCCCCGCCTGCCGCCGGGAGGTGACCTGGACCACCTCGAGGTTGGGGTGAAGGAGCGCAAGCCGCAGGAACTCCCCCCCGGCGTAGCCGGAACCGCCGACGATCACGGTGCGAAGCCGGTCCATGGCCAAGATCATAGCGCGGGGCGCCAAAGCGCTGATAACGGCAGGGCATAGAGGTTTTTCCCTAGCGGCAGGACGCTTTCGCCCAGGTAGAACACCACCCCGCGAAGAAAGCGTTCCCCGGCGGCTTCCTTAAGGCTCCAAAGGCCCTTGAGGTCTCTCTTGCCGAGGGTCTTCGCCCGTTTCACCTCGACGCCCACGACCCGGCCCTTCTCGTCTTCCAAGACCGCGTCCACCTCGCTTCCGCTGGCGGTGCGGTAGTGGTAGAGCCGGGGGGCGGGCTCGGACCAGCTGGCTTGCTTGGCCAGCTCAAGAAGAGCGAAGGTTTCAAGCAGGCGGCCGGCGTATTCGGGGTGATGGATCAGGGCCCGAAGCGAGCCGAGGGCCAGGAAAAGCGCCAGCGCCGGGTCGTTTATCAGGATCTTCGGGCGCTTGGCGAGGCGCTTTGCTGGGTTTTTGGCCCAGGCGGGGACGCGGACGAGAAGAAAAACCCGTTCGAAGAGCTCGGCGTAGCGCCGGGCGGTGGCGGCGGGTAGTCCGATCTCGCTTCCCATGTTCGCGATGTTTTGGGGGGTGGCGGTCCGTTGGGCGAGAAGGCGCAAGAGGTCGAGGGCGCCCTCGGGATGTTCGATGCGGCTAAGGGTGAGGAGCTCGCGTTCGATGAGGGCGGCGAGGTAGCTTCTCAGCCAGGCCTCGCGCGCGGCCTCGTCCGCCTGGGCCGCGGGGGGGTAGCCGCCCCGTCTAAGTCTTGGTTCGACCTCTTCGGCGGCAAAACGTGCGCCGGGGGGATACGGAAAGATGTCCTGGAAAAGGGCTTCGACCAGGCTGCTTGGGGCCTTTTCGATCTCGGCCTCGGCGAGTGGATAAAGGGTGAGGTACTCCGCCCGGCCCACCAGCGCTGCGGCCACGTCGCCGCGCCCGGGGAGGGAGGTGGAGCCCGTGAGGAGGAAGCGGCCGGGCCGGCGGTCCTCGTCAATCGTTGCCTTGATGGCGAGGAGGAGCTCGGGGACCCGCTGCACTTCGTCGATCACGGCAGGGCCCTTGAGCCCGGCGACGATCCCGCTCGGGTCGCGTCGGGCTGCGGCGAGGAGGGTGGGGTCGTCGAGGGTGAGGTAGGCCATATCCTCTTCGCGGGCGATCTCCAGGGCGAGGGTCGTCTTTCCCACTTGGCGGGCGCCGGTGAGGTAGACTGCCGGGCTACGGGAGAGCGCTTGCTGGACCTTAGGTTTTAAGTAGCGCGGCCACACTCCAAATTCTAGCAATTCGCTCATGGAATGAGCGAATTTTGCTCACGGCGTGAGCGAATTTCAATCGAGGAGCTCGCCGCGGAAGAGCGGGGCCTCCTCGGCCCGGAGCTCGCCCTCGGTCTCCACCCGTCCGTCATGCCGCAAGTGGCGCACCTCCTCGTGGGGAACGCCCCTTTCGAGCAGGGCGCGGGTGACGAGGAAGCGGCGGTGGCAGCGGCGGGGGTCCTCCTCGGCGCAAAGGAGGGCGAGGGTGGTTTCTTCCTTGAGCTTTAAGAGGGCCTCGATCCCCTCCCAAAAGCGGGGGTCGGCGAGCCTCTCGGCGATGTTCAGCTGGCCCCTTTTTCCCCGGGGCTTGCCCCCAAGCCGGTCGCCCATCCAGAGGTACTCGATGCCCGCCTCCTTCAGGGCCCGCGCCAGGGCTTGTTGGTTGGCCTCGGGGTTCGCCCGGGAGAAGGGGAGGGCCCGCACGTCCACCACCAGCCGGACGCCGTGGGCCTTTAGGAGCCCGATGAGCTTTTGGGCCGGAAGCCTTCCGTGGCCGAGGGTATAGATCGCCACTAGCCCTCCGCCTGGCGCCAGGCGTACTCCAGGATCTTTTGGGGGATGTTGACCCCGGTGGTGGCCACCGAGTTCTTGAACTCCATCGTGTGGTTGACCTCGTTCACGAGGAGGCCGCGTTCGGACTCGAAGACGTCCACCGCCAGCACCCCGCCGCCGAGGGCCTTCGCCGCCGCCACGCTGATCGCGGCGAGGGGGTCGGTGACCGGGCAGTTCTCGGCCACCCCGCCCCGGGCGGTGTTCGTGATCCAGTGCGCGCTTTTGCGGTAGATGGCGGCGATCGCCTCGTCCCCGACGACGAAGACGCGGATGTCGCGGCCGGGCTTCTTCACGTACTCCTGGAGATAAAAGAGCTGGTGTTGGAACCCCATGAAGGCCTTGTGCTCGAGAAGGGCTTCGAGCGCGTCGTGGTCGTTCACCTTGGCCACCATCCGGCCCCAGGAGCCGACCACCGGTTTCACCACCACGGGATAGCCCCAGTCCTCGGCAAGCGCCAGGGCTTCCTCGGGGCTGACCGCGAGGGCGGTCCTCGGCTGGGGTACGCCGGCCTCGGCAAGGCGGGCGCTCGTCGCCCACTTGTCGCCGGCGGCCTCGATCACCGCCGGGCGGTTCACCACCGGGATGTTCAAGGACTCGAGGTAGCGGGCGGCGGCCAGCCCCCGGGACTGGCTCACCGAGCGCTCGAGCCCTACCGTCACCCCGTCGAGCTCCTTCGGAGGTTCACCGAGCACCATGCGGAGCTTCGGCAGGTAGACCTTCTTCCAGGGGATGCCGAGTTCCTCGGCGGCGTCGAAGAGCATGCGCTCGTCGCCGCGGATGCGGTCGTACAAAATGGCCAGCATCGGCTTATGGCTCCGATCGCGGTTCTGGACTATCGGAGAAAAGGCCCGTGGCTCGTGGCCGGTAGCCTATGGGTGGTTGGTTTTTCCACAAGCCACGGGCCCCAGGCGATCGTGCTATTCCCCCCAGTCCTCGGCCTCTTCCGGGGCGGGTTCGAGGCGAAGGGGCTCGAGCTCCACCACCTCGAGCTCCGCCCCGCAAGCGTCGCAGATCACGAGCTCACCGAGTTCCGGGTTCTCGATCTCGATCGTCGCACCGCACTCCGGGCATTCCACGCTGACCTTCATTCCCACTCCTCCAAGGGTTCTTCGTCGATCGCGAACTGGTGTCCGCACTCGGGACAGAACGCGTAGCCGTCCTCGTAGGTCTTGAAGGCGAAGCCGCAGCGGGGGCACTCGACGACGACGCCCTCGCCGCCTTCGACGAGGAGGAGCTCTAGGGGTACGACGCTCACCACCTCGACCACCGCGTGGCAGGCGTCGCACTCGAGCACCGCCCCCTCCTCGAGGGCTTCGAAGGCGAGCTCGGCTTCGCAGACCGGGCAGAGGACCTCCATTGCCCATACTTTACTCGGCCGGAAACCGCCCGTGCCGCTTCACGTACTCGAGCATCGAGCCGGCCTTCAGCGCTTCGAGCAGGAAGGCGGGCGGGGGCGTGAGGGTGAAGACCTCGTTCCCGCGGTAAAGCCTTCCCGCCTCCAGGTCGAGCAAGACCTCGTCGCCGTCCGCTAATGCATCCACCACCTCCTCCGAGACAAAGGGCACGATCCCGAGATTCACCAGGTTCCGGAAGAAGATTCGGGCGTAGGACTTCGCGATCGTCGCCCGGATGCCGAGTTTCTTGAGCGCCTCCGGGGCGTACTCCCGGGAAGAGCCGAGTCCGGCGTTCTTGCCGAAGACGAGGAGATCCCCGGGCTTCACCTCCCGGGCGAACTCGGGGCGCAGGTGGGCGAAGGCGAAGGTGTGAAACCGGTCCTCGCCCACCATGAAGGGGGCGTACTTCCCGGGCAGGATGTCGTCGGTGTTGATGTCGTCGTCGAACTTCCAGACACGGGCGGTCATGGATTTTCCTCCTCTCCGGGGATCCGGCCGGTGAGGGCCGCAAGCGCAGCGGTCCGGGGGCTCGCGAGGTAGACCTCGGCGCTCGCCGAGCCCATCCGCCCCCGGAAGTTCCGGTTCGCGGTGGAGACCACCCGCTCCCCGTCGGCGGCCACCCCCATGTGCCGGCCCATGCAGGGGCCGCAGCCGGGGGTGCCGATCGTGGCCCCGGCCTCGATCAGGGTCTGGAGCACGCCCTCCTCCATCGCCTGCTTCAGGACCTCGCTCGAAGCCGGCACCACCAGCATCCGCACGCCGTCGGCGATCCGCTTGCCCTTTAGGACCTCGGCCGCCGCCCTGAGGTCCTCGATCCGCCCGTTGGTGCAGGTTCCGATGAAGACGAAGTCCACCTCGGTACCCGCGAAGGCGGCCGCGGGGTGAACGTTGTCCACGTAAAAGGGCACCGAGAGGCGGGGGGTGAGCTCGGTGAGGTCGATCTCCAGGGTCTTCGCGTAGCGGGCGTTTGGGTCGGGGTAGAGCCATTCGGGGACCGGGTAGCGCTCGAGGATCTCGCCCGAGGGCACCACGAGCCCCGCCTTGGCCCCGGCCTCCATGGTGAGGTTCGCGAGGGTCATCCGCTCGGAGAGGCCGAAGGCCTCCTCGGCCCCGTCCTCGAGGTGGATCTCCACCGCCATGTAGGTGGCGCCGTCGGCCCCGAGCCGGCCCACCATCTCCAGCGCCGCGTCCTTGGCGAAAACCCCGGGGCGCGGGCGGCCCCGCATTACCACCTTTACCGACTCCGGCACCTTGAGCCAGGTCTTGCCGGTGGCGATGGCGAGGGCGATGTCGGTGGCGCCCATCCCGGTGCCGAAGGCGGCGAGCGCCCCGTAGGTGGTGGAGTGGGAGTCGGAGCCCACGATCAGCATCCCGGGCTTTGCGATCCCCTCCTCCACCAGCACCTGGTGGCACACCCCCCGGCCCACCTCGAAGAAGTTCACCCCGGTCCGCCGCGCCCACTCCCGGCCTTGCTTTTGGGCGTTGGCCACGTTCACGTTCGCCGGCGGGGCGACGTGGTCGAAGACCAGGGAGACCCTCCTCGGATCGAAGGGATCCTTGCCCAGGTACTCGAGTCTTGCGATCACCGTGGGGACGATCGAGTCGATGGTCATCGCGTGGTCCACCTCGACCACGACGAGCTCTCCGGGAAAGACCGGCCGGCCGGCCTTCCGGGAGAGGATTTTTTCGGCGAGCGTTTGAGGACGGCCTGCGCCGGGGGGCTGGCGGTTCGTGGTTAGGGACATAGCGGACCCCTTCCTGCCAGCATCGTTTCGCTACAGGCTACAGGCCACGCGCTCCACGCTTCCATCACGCCATCACCCAGTCCCTCAAAATCCGGTCGAGCTCTTCCAGGGTGAGCTGGCCCTGGTCGGCGAGGGCCTTGATGTGGTGGGTGAGGCGGTGGAGCTCCTCCTCGCCGAAATGGAGGCCGAGCTCCTCGGCCCGCCTCTTGATCGCCGCCCGGCCGGTGAGCCTCGAGCCCACGATCAGCTTCCGCTTGAGCCCGAAGGCCTCCGGCGGGTAGGCCTCGTAGGCCTCGGGGCTGATGTAGATCGCTTTGAGGTGCATGCCGGCCTTGTGGGAGAAGGCGGTCTCGCCGGTGATGTAGTTGTTGAAGGGGATCTCGATCCCGGTCATGCGGGCGATCATGCGGTCGAGTTCGGGAATGAGCTCGAGCCGGTATTTCTGGCGCACGTACTCGGGGTCGAGGGTGTACATGCGGGCGATGAAGCCTCCGAGGGGAGTGATGCCGTTCCGCTCCCCGATTCCCAGGATCGTGGTGTCCACGTGGGTGGCGCCGGCCTCGATCGCTTCATAGGCGTTGGCGATGGCGCAACCGGTGTCGTTGTGGCCGTGGAACTCGATATCGACCTCGGGCCCGATCGCCCGGCGCACCTCCCGCACCAGGGCGTAGACCTGGCGGGGGGTGGCGATCCCCACGGTGTCGGCGAGCCCGACCCGGTCCACGAAAGGGGCGATCGCGGTATAGACCGCCAAGAGGTCGTGCTCGTCGGAGCGGAAGGTGTCCTCGGCGGAAAAGCGTACCTCGACCTCCGGGGCCTCTTCCCGGATGAACTGGATCACCTCCCGGGCCTCCTCGATGATCCGGGGGATGTCCCGCCCGTGGGCGGCGCGAAGGTACTTGGAGGTGCCAAAGAGCAGGTCAATGCCTTGGACGCCGGTCTCGAGCGCCACCTTGGCCGCGTCGAGCCGCGTCTGGATGTGGGTGACGACCTTGGCCCGTAGGCCCAGGCCCGCGATTACCTCGGCGTCCTTCCTGGACTGGGGCGAGGCCATGGGGGTCGTGACCTCGATGTACTCCACCCCGAACGCGTCGAGCGCTCTGGCGATCTCGATCTTGTCGTCGGTGGAGAAGTGGGCCTTTTCGAACTGCTCGCCTTCCCTCAGGGTGGAGTCGATGATGTTCCACCGGTGCCGCGTCCAGCTCGGTTCCGTCTCCGCTCGCATACCGCCTCACCTCCAATAAAAAACCGGCCCGCGAAGTTCCGGGCCGGAGGGGCAGCCGCGCACCCGGGCGACTAGGTCGCCCCTCCGGCACCGGGTTTTTTCGCGAACCGCGCCATCTTGGCTGCAAGCTTATGCG
>JALSJG010000274.1 GCA_026989475.1 Thermaceae bacterium
TCCCCTTCGTCGAGCCCGGGGTCGAGTTCGAGGTCTGGTGGCAAAACCCCAAGACCGGCGAGGGCCGCTGGCTCGAGCTCGGGGGCGCCGGCATGGTCCACCCCGCGGTCTTCCGGGCGGTGGACGAACTCCGGGAAAAAAGGGGCCTGCCCCGGCTTTACGAGGGCAAGACCGGGTTCGCCTTCGGGCTCGGTGTGGAGCGGATCGCGATGCTCCGCTACCAGATCCCCGACATCCGCTACTTCTTCCAGAACCGGCTTCGCTTTTTGGAGCAGTTCCGGGAGGAGGTCTAGCCCATGCGCGTGCCCTACAGCTGGCTCAATGAACTGCTTCCCGAGGCGCCCGGACCGAAGGAGCTCGAGGCTGTCCTCGCGCGACTCGGGCTCCCGGTGGAGGAGGTCGAATACATCCCCGCGCCGCCCGCGGGCGTGCGCTTCGCGGTGGTGAGAGCGGCCGAGCCCATTCCCGGCACCGCGCTTAAAAAACTCACGCTCGACGCGGGCCGCGAGGCGGTCGTGGTGAGCGGGGCGGAGAACGCCCGGCCCGGAATCGGCGTCGCCTGGGCCGAGCCCGGCACCGAGCTCCCGGGCGGCCTCGCGATCGGCGTCCGCGAGATCCAGGGCGTCCGCTCCGAGGGAATGGCCCTCTCCCCCGCCGAGCTCGGGGTCGGGGAGTACGCCGGGGGGCTCCTCGAGCTCCCCGAGGACACCCTTCCCCCGGGCGCCCCGCTTCTTGAGGCCTGGCCGGAGGAGGTGGTGCTCGAGCTCGAGATCACCCCGAACCGGGCCGACGCCCTTTCCATCCTCGGCGTCGCCCGCGACCTGGCGGCGGCGCTTTCGCTTGAGCTCAAAACCCCCGCGCCCAAGCCCCCCCTAAAGGACCTCCCCTTCCCCCTCCCCGTGCTCGAGGTCGAGGACGAACAAGGCGCCGACCGCTACCTCGCCGCCTACGCCCGCGGGGTACGGGTGGGCCCGGCGCCCCTTTTGGCCCAGCGGCGGCTCCTCGCCGCCGGGATGCGGCCGATCAACAACGTGGTGGACGCCACCAACTACGCCCTGCTCGAACTCGGCAACCCGCTCCACGCCTTCGACAAAGCGGCGCTTTTCGAGGGCATCGTGGTCCGCCGCGCCCGGGCCGGCGAGACGATCGTGACCCTGGACGGCGTCGCCCGCACCCTCACCCCGGAGGACCTCCTGATCACCGCCAAGAAGGGTGAGGAAACGATCCCCGTCGCCATCGCCGGGGTGATGGGCGGGGAGAATAGCGAGGTCGGCGAGGGGACGACCGAGGTCATCCTCGAGGCCGCCCACTTCGACCCGGTCTCGATCCGGAAGACCGCCCGCCGCCTCGGCCTCAAAACCGAGGCCAGCTACCGCTTCGAGCGCGGGGTGGACCCGAACCTGCCCCCGCTTGCGGCCAAGCGCTTTTTGGAGCTCGTCGCCGAGTGGGCCGGGGCCGAGGTGAGCGCGAACTGGGTGGACCGGGGAGGCGACAAGCCGCGAAAAGCGGTCCCCTTCCGCCCCAGCTACGCAAACCGCCTCCTCGGCACCGATTTCCCCGAGGAGGCCCAAAAGGACGCCCTCGCCCGGCTCGGGATCGCCCTCGAGGGCGAGTCCGAGCCCTACCGGGCCTACCCCCCGACCTGGCGGCTAGACCTCGCGATCGAAGAGGACCTGATCGAGGAGGTAGCCCGAATCCTCGGCTACGATAAGATCCCCGAGACCCTTCCCGAGTTCTTCCCCGCCCCGGACAACGAAAACGCCGACCGGGAGTGGCGGGCGGAGCACGCCCTCAAGCGGGCGCTTTCCGGCCTCGGCTTCCAGGAGGTCGTCAACTACGCCTGGCTCGGCGAGGACGAGCTCCACCTCTACCGCGCCCCGAAACCCCGGCTCCTGCTCGCAAACCCCATCAGCAGCGAGCAGGGGGCGCTCCGCACCGCGCTCTACCCGGGGCTCCTCAAAAACCTCGCGACCAACCGCGAGCGGCCCCATGTACTCCTCTTCGAGCTCGGGCGGGTCTTCCTCGACGAGGAGGAGACCCACCTCGCCGCCCTCCTCAAAGGCCCCTACCTCGCCCCCACCTGGCGGGAAGGTTACGGCGAGGGCTTTTACGCCCTGAAAGGCATTCTTGAGGCTCTGGCCAAAAGGCTCGGGGCCAGCGTCGAGGTGGAGGCGGCCGCGTACCCCCACCTCCACCCGGGGATCTCCGGCCGGGTGCGCTGGGAGGGCGAGGAGGTCGGCTGGATCGGGGAGCTCCACCCCGAGCTCGCTGAGGCGCTCGAGCTCAAGGCCCCGGCGCTCTTCGAGCTCAAACTCCCCTTGAAGCGGGGAGCGCGCGCGTTCCAGGATCTCCCCAGGTTCCCCGCCGCCACCCGCGACCTCGCGGTCGTGGTTCCGAAAGACACCCCCCACGCTGAGGTCGCGCGGACGATCCGCGCCGCCGCCGGGGGCTACCTCGAGGACCTCACCCTCTTCGACGTCTACCAGGGCCGGCCCCTTTCCGAAGAGGAAAAGAGCCTCGCCTACCGCCTGGTCTTCCGCGCCCCCGACCGCACCCTCAAAGACGCCGAGGTCGAGGCCTTCGTGCGGGCGGTCGTCGAGGCGATCGAGGCGCGGGGCTGGCGCATCCGGGGCTAGCCCCCCAAACATGGGGGCCCCCCGACCCCGGGCCCGCCTATACTCAAAGCGTGCTCACCTGGCTCGACGTGCTGGCGCTCTTCACCGCCGCCGCCGCCACCGCGGTGGGGGTGAAGAAGGGCGGGGCGTTCTTTGTCGTCTTTCCGCTCGCGCTCGGGCTCTTCTGGCTGGCGATCTCCCCGCTTCCGCCGCTTTTCTGGCCGGCGGCGGCCCTGATCGCGGGCATCCTCACGGCCCAGATCGCGGGCCGGATCGACTTTTACCTGGGCGAGTTCTGGGACGCCCTGCTCGGCGGTCTGGGCGGGTTCTTCTGGGGGGTCTTGCTCGCGATCGCACTTTGGACCGGGCTCCCCTCCGAGTATTCGGTGGCCACCGGGGCTTACCGTTACCCTTCCCCGCGGCTTCCCCTGGTGGTACAGGAGGCGGTCGCCAAAAGCCCCTTCGCCCTTCCGCTTTTCGACCTCGTCCAGCGGGAGCCCCTGCTTCGCCGCCTTATGCTCGAGGGTCCGCACCCCAAACGCCCGACCCTGGAGGCCGAGTACCTACCCCGCTAGCTCCTTGGCCAGGTCGACGAGCTCGAGGCGGATCGGCTTTTTCTTGGTGACCGCCTCGCTCAAGGGGGTGAGGGTCACCTCGCCCTCGACCTCGCCGATCATCACCCCGCTGGTGCCCTCCACCAGGGTGCGGGTGGCGGCCGCCCCGAGCCGGCTTGCGAGCACCCGATCCTTGGCGGTGGGGCTTCCCCCCCGCTGGATGTGGCCGAGCACCGTCACCCGCGCCTCGAAGCCGGTGAGGCCGTGCACCGCCTTGAAAAGCGCCTGGGCCCCTCCGGGGTAGGCGCCCTCGGCGACCACGATGATCGAAGAGCGCTTCCCCTTCTTGAAGGAAGCGGTGATCGTCTCGGCGATCTCCTGGGGACTCGTGGGCACCTCGGGCAGGGCGATGATCTCGGCCCCGCCGGCGATCCCCACCTCGAGCGCGATGAAGCCGGCGTGGCGGCCCATCACCTCGATGAAGAAGACCCGCTCGTGGCTGGCGGCGGTGTCCCGGATGCGGTCAATCGCGTCCAGCGCGGTATTCACCGCGGTGTCAAAGCCGATGGTGTAGTCGGTGCCGTAGAGGTCGTTGTCGATCGTGCCCGGCACGCCAACCACCGGGATGCGGTGCTCCTCGATGAGCTTGAGCGCCCCCCGGAAGGTACCGTCGCCGCCGATCGCCACCAGCCCCTCGATGCCCGCCTCCTTGAGTTTGCCCGCCGCCTTCGCCCGGCCCTCCTCGGTGAGGAAGGCCTTCGAGCGGGCGGTGAGCAGGATCGTCCCCCCGCGCTGGATGATGTTGGCCACGTCTCGGGGCCCCAGCGGCTCGAACTCCCCCTCGATCATGCCCGCGTACCCGCGGCGGATCCCCACCACCTCGACGCCGAGGCCGGCAGCGGTGCGCGCTACCGCCCGGATGGCGGCGTTCATCCCCGGGGCGTCGCCACCGCTGGTATAGACCCCGATCCGTTTCACGCCCCCTATTTTAGGGCGAGGGCGTAGGCCCGGTTCCGGGGCAGGCCGGCGGCGAGCAGCGCGCCAAAAAGGGCCTGCCCGGAAAGCCCCATCTCGTCCCGGAAGCGCTTGAGAAGCGCTTCCTCGTCCGGGGCCCGTTCCGGTGCGGGGGCGAGGACGATCACGAACTCGCCTCGGGGGTTTTGGAAGTGGGCGAGGGCCCCACCGAGGGTGCCCCGGAAGATCTCCTCATGGCGCTTGGTGAGCTCCCGGGCCACCGCCACCGGGTGCCCCTCCCCGAGTGCCTCGGCGAGCTCGGCAAGCGTCTTTTTAAGCCGGTGCGGGGACTCGTAGAGCACCACCGCGCGGTCTTCGAGCGCGATCCTCTGGATGCGCTCCTTTCGCTCTTTACCCCTCTTCGGCAGAAAACCCTCGAAGGCAAACCGGGCCACGGGAAGCCCGGAGGCTACCAGGGCGGGCACGAAGGCGGTGGCCCCGGGAAGGGCACTGACCTCGCCGCCCCGGGCCAGGACCCAGGCCACGAGCTCGCCCCCGGGGTCGCTGATGCCGGGGGTGCCGGCGTCGGTGACGTAGGCCAGGTAGGGGTACTTCTCGAAGATCGCCCCCGCCCGGTCCAGGGTGTGCTGGTCGAGGCGCAAAAGCGGGGTCTCGATGCCGTAGTGGGCGAGCAGGGCCCGGGTGCGGCGGGTGTCCTCGGCGGCCACCGCGTCCACCTCCCGGAGGATGCGGAGCGCCCGCAGGGTGATGTCCTCGAGGTTTCCGATCGGGGTGGGGACGAGGACCAGCCGCACGTATCCAGTTTAGTCGCCGGGGCCGAGCTGGCTGTAAAGGATCGCGAAGAGCACGAGTCCCGCCCCCAAGATCCCCTGAATCCCGAGCGCCTCTCCCAGGAAGAGGTAGGCGAAAAGCGCGGCCCAGACGGGCTCGAGCGCGTAGATCACCGCCGCCTCGGCGGCCGAGACCCGGCTCTGGCCGAGGGAGATCAGCCAGGTGGCAAGCGCGGTGGCGAAAAGCCCGAGGTAAAGCACCGCCGGCCAGGGGATGGCGGAAACCTCCGGGCGCTCGATCCCCGCCCAAAGCCCCGCCCAGAGCAAGACCCCGAGGATCTGGGCGACGGTGAGCCGCCCCACCCCGAGCAGCCGGGCGTAGTCCTCGAGGCGGAGGATGAAGATCGCGTAGCTGAGGGCGGTAAGGAGGGTCCAAAGGTCGCCGACGTTGGGCGGGCCGCCCTCGAAGGTCAAAAGGCCCACGCCGAGGAGCGCGAGGGCGGCCCCGGCCCAGACGCGAAGGGGGACCCGCCGGCCGAGCAACCCCGCGAAGACCGGGACCAGCACCACGCTAAGCGCGGTGATGAAGGCACTCCTACCGGCAGTGGTGTAAACCAGGCCCACCGCCTGGGTGCCGTAGCCCACCACCAGCCAGAAGCCGAGCTCGAGCCCGGCGAGCACCACCCCGCGCCCCGCCCCGATCCAGGGAAGCAAGACGAGCGCCGCCACCAAAAAGCGAAGGAAGACGAGCAAGCTCGGGGGAAACCCGGCCACCGCCTCCCGGATGACCGCGAAGGAAGAACCCCAGATGATCGTCAGCAAAACCAAAAGGAGCGCCCCCAAAAGACGCTCCTTACGCCGGTCCATGGCCTTAGGCTAGGACACCCGGGCAGCCTGGCGCTCGAGGTAGCCCTGGTACCACCGCCGGAAGGTGATGGGGCTGACCGCCCGGATGGCCTCGAGGTGCCCGTCCTCCTCCTCGATCACGACCCCGGCGGTGGGCGAGCCCACGAGTTCGGCGGCAATCTTGCGCGCCTGCTCGTCCCGGGAAAGATCCACCACCTCGAAAGGAATCCCTTTTTGCCGCAGCATCATCTTGACGATCTCACAGGGTCCGCACCCGGGGATCGAATACACCCGCACCATGGCCCACTCACCTTAGCGACCGCCGGAGGAAAGGGCAAGCAAGTAGCCCACCAAGTTCAAAAGTAGGGTCAGGGCCACCGAGACGACGAGCATCGAGGTCAGGGGAATGAAGACATAGACCCCGTCCCGCTCGATCCGGATATCCCCGGGCAGGTGGCCAAACCAGCCGAAAAGCCGGGGCAGAAAGTAGAGCACGACCCCTAGGAGGATCAGCAAAGCCCCGAGCGCGATCAACCAGCGTCCGAGCTCCACGCCCCCATTATCGCGCTGGTAGGCTGAAACCATGAAGTTCACGATCCGCGAAGCCGAGACTTTGGAAGACGCCCTCGCCACCGAGGAGCTACAAATCGCCGCCTGGAACTTCTCCGACCGCGAGGTCGTGCCCCACTCCTCGATGATCGTCGCCCGTCACACCGGGGGACTGGTGGCCCTCGCCTACGTGGGGGAAAAACCCGTCGGCTTCGTGTACGGGCTCGCCGCCTGCGAGGGAGATCGCCGCTGGCTCCACTCCCACATGCTGGCGGTCAGGCCCGAGTACCAGGGCACCGGGATCGCCCCCGCCCTCAAGTGGTTCCAGCGCGATTGGTCGCTCACCAAAGGCTACCCCCTGGTCACCTGGACCTTCGACCCCCTGCTCACCAAGAACGCCCGGCTCAACTTCGGGAAACTCGGGGCCTACGCGGATACCTATTACGAGGACTTCTACGGGATCCGCACCGGGCTTTACGCCGGGCTGCCGGCGGACCGGCTTTACGTCAAGTGGGAGCTCGAAGACCCGAGGGTCAAAGCCCGCGCCCGCGGCGTCGTCCCGCCTCCCCCCGAGCCCGAGGGCGCTCCCCTGAACGCGACCGGCGGCGAAGGGCTCGACCTGCGCCCGGAAAAGCTTTTCGAACCGGAAGCGGAGAGGGTCTACCTCGAGGTCCCCTTCGACATCGAGGCGGTGAAGAAACACGACCTCGAGCTCGCCAAGACCTGGCGGCTCCACACCCGCGAGGCCTTTAAGAAAGCCTTCGCCAAGGGCTACCGCGCGGTGGACTTAGCCCGCAAAGGCCCCCGGGTCTTCTACCAGTTCGAGCGGAAGTAGGCGGACCCCAAAAGCATACCCCCGGCCTGCCGGCCGGGGGTTTTTGGTGGGCGACGGTGGACTTGAACCACCGACCTCACGCTTATCAGGCGTGCGCTCTAACCAGCTGAGCTAGTCGCCCGCCCAGCACCCTTCAATCTAGCTAGGAACTAGGGCTTCGTCAAGGCCCGCGCGACCCTTTCCGTGCGCTGTCCCACGGCGTCCACCGCGATAATCGTCGCCTTTTTGGCGGGCACCTCCACGTAAAACCGCACCGCCGGGCCCCGGGGGAGGTTTAGCCGGCTG
>JALSJG010000275.1 GCA_026989475.1 Thermaceae bacterium
ATCTTCGCGAACCCCCTGGAGATCCTCCGGGTCAGCCTGCTCAAGGCCTTGAACGCCCCGGTCTTGGTGGGGCCGGTGGGGTATTTGCTCGACCGGTTGCTCGGGCAGGTGGGCTACTGGCCGCTTTTTGCCAGTTTCGGCGGGGCTTTTCTCCTGCTCTTTGGTCTCGCCGGCTTCTTTTTCGCCCGGCGGGACCGCTAGCCGGAAAGCAGCGCGCGCGCGTGCTCGAGTGCCTCGGGCTCATAACCGCCCGAGAGCATCCGGGCGATCTCCCGCACCCGGGCCTCGCCCTCGAGGGCCTCGGCCCAGGCGCGGCCTTTTTCCTTTCGAACCCGGTAATGGCGGCTCGCCCGGGCGGCGATCTGGGGTAGGTGGGTGACCACGATGACCTGGTGCCGCTCGGCCAAGCGGGCAAGCCGCTCGGCGAGCGCCCGGGCGGCCTCGCCGCCGACCCCGGCGTCGATCTCGTCGAGGACCACGGTCTCGGCCTCGAGCCCGCTGGAAAGGAGCAAAGCGAGCAGGGTTCGGGAAAGCTCGCCCCCGGAGGCGGCCTTCTCGAGAGGGACCGGCGAGAGCCCCGGGTTCGCGGTGAAGAAGAGCTGGACCTCCTCGAGCCCGTGGGGGCCGGGTTCGCCTAGGGGTTCGAGCCGGACTTCTAGGCGGGCCTCCGGCATCCCCAGGGCGGCGAGCTCCTCCCTGACCCCGGCCTCGAGCCTTCGGGCCGCTTCCTTCCTCGCCTTTGAGAGAGCTTGACCCCGTTCCTTGAGCTCGGTCTCCGCCCCGGTGCGCTCGGCCTCGAGGGCGGCGAGCCGGTCCTCGACGTTTTCGAGGGAGTCGAGCTCCTCCCGGGCACGCTCGAGGTAGGCGAGCACCGCTTCCACCGTGTCCCCGTACTTCTGCTTAAGCCGCTGGATCTTGGCGAGCCGGGCCTCGACCTCCCCGAGTCGCTCGGGGTCGGCCTCGAGCATTAGCAGCCGGTCCTCGAGCTCCCGGGCGAGGGCCTGGAGGGCGCTCTCGCTGCTCTCGAGCTCGGAGACGAGGGGCCTGAGCGCGGGGTCGTGTCGCGCCGCCGCCTCCATCGCCGCCGCCGCCCGCCCCACCAGGCCCAGGGCGTCGGCCTCGCCGGCGAGGAGCTCGAGGGCCTCGCCGAGCCGCTCCCTAAGCAGGTCGAGGTGCCGGAGCCGGGTGCGCTCGGCGAGGAGTTCCTCCTCCTCGCCGGGAACGAGCGCCGCCTCCTCGATCTCGCGGATCTGGAAGCGGAGGAGGTCGATGCGTTGTGCGCGTTCCCGGGCCGCTTCCTTGAGCGCGGCGAGCTCCTCGGTGAGCCTTCGGAATCGGGCGTAGGTTTCCCGGTAGGCGGCAAGAAGCGCGGGCGGCAGGAGGGCGTCGAGCATCCGCCGCTGGGTTTCCCGCCGTACCAGGGTCTGGGCGGCGTGCTGGGCGAAGAGCGCGACCCGCGCCCTGACCGCGTTCGAAAGCTCCTCGAGGGTAACCACCTCCCCCGCGATCCGGGGGGTGCTCCGCGCCCCGATCCGCCGGCTGTAGGCCTCCCCGTCGATCCAGGCGGTGACCAGGGCGGCCTTCGCCCCGGGGCGGATCAACCCGGGCTCGGCCTTGCCCCCAAGCAGCAGGGCGAGCGCGTCCACGAGGAGCGACTTGCCCGCCCCGGTCTCGCCGGTGAGCACGTTCAACCCCGGACCGAAGGCCACCTCGGTGTGTTCGATGACGGCGAGGTTTCGGACCTCGAGCCCTTCCAGCATTCAGATGCCAGGATACCTGGTTTCGGGCTCTGCTTGCCTCGATCGCACCCGCGCGGGAGATTGCGTGCTGGGAGCCATCGGGTACGCGTGGGTGTCGCGTTGGGGGTGCGGACTCAGTTTCGAGAGGAAGTTCCGGGATCGAGTTCCAGCACCACCACCGCCACCGCAAAACCCCGCTCGTGGGAGAGGCTCACCCAGGGCCGGATCCCCCGCCGGGCTACCTCCTTTGCTAGTCGCCTGCGGAAGATGAGCCGGGGCCAGGGGTTGCGCGCGACCCCCACCTCGGTGATCCAGGCCTTTCCCGGATAGGCCTTGACGAAGGCTTCCTTGGCCGCGAATCGGGCGGCGAGGGCGGGGGCGGGGTCCGTTAAGGTCTTGAGGTAGGCAATCTCCTCGGGGAGGTAGACGCGCTCGAGGAAGCGCCGCCCGTAGCGGGCATAAAGGGCGCGCACCCGCCCGACCTCAACCAGGTCCACCCCCACCCCGAGGATCATCCGACCTGGTACCCGGCTTCCCGGAGGGTCTCGATCGCGAGCTTTTGGTAGCGCTCGCGAATCAAGATGTAGTCGGTCTCGAAGGCGGAGTAGGCGAAGATGCTCACCCCCACCTCGGCGAGCAAGCTCCCCACCCGGCCCAGCACCCCGATCATCTCAAGGGGAAGCGGCCCCTCGAAGGCGAGCGCGAGGAAGGGGCCTTCGGCCTCGGCGCCCTCGGGGAGGTATTCCTCGGGCACCACCAAAGTTCCCGTGCCCTCGGCCTGGATGTAGACCCAAAAAGGTGCCTCGCGGACGTTTTCGGGAAGGTCCTGGGCCTTCGCCAGGTAGAGCCGGTGGGGGAGGACGACCAGCTTCATCCCCCTCATGATACGGTTTCACCCGTGGGCTATCCCGGGGCCTTCCTAAAGCGCATGGCCGAGTTGCTCGGGCCTGAGTACGACGCCTTTCTGCGCGCGCTCGGCGAGCCGCCGGTTCGCGGGCTAAGGGTGAATACCCTAAAGCTATCCCCCGAGGCCTTCCGGCGGATGAGCCCCTGGCCCCTGTCGCCCATCCCCTGGTGCCCCGAGGGCTTTTACTACCCCGAGGACGCCCGCCCCGGTCCCCACCCTTTTTTCTACGCCGGGCTTTACTACATCCAGGAGCCCTCGGCGATGGCGGTCGGGGTGGTGGCCGACCCGAAGCCGGGCGAGCGGGTCTTGGACCTCGCCGCCGCCCCCGGGGGTAAGACCACCCACCTCGCCGCCCGCATGCAGGGCCGCGGCCTGCTCGTCGCCAACGAGGTGGACAGAAAGCGGATCCGGGGGCTTTTGGAGAACGTCGAACGTTGGGGGGCGACGCTCACGGTGGTCTCGGCTTCGGCCCAGCGGCTGGCTCGGGCTTATGGCGCCTACTTCGACCGGGTGGTGCTCGACGCTCCTTGCTCCGGCGAGGGGATGTTCCGAAAAGATCCCCAGGCCCGCGCCCACTGGGGTCCGGGGGCGCCGGCGCGGATGGCCCGGGTGCAGCTCGGCCTCCTCGAGGCGGCGGCGCGGCTCCTCGCTCCCGGCGGGGTGCTGGTCTATTCCACCTGTACCTTCGCCCCCGAGGAGAATGAGGGGGTGGTGGGCGCCTTCCTCAAGGCGCACCCAGAGTTCGAGGTGGAAAACGCCCGGATCCACCCCGATTTCGCCCCCGGCGTGCCCGATTGGGGCGGGGGAGACCCGAGGCTTTTAAAAACCGCCCGGCTCTGGCCCCACCGCCTCCGGGGGGAGGGACACTATTTCGCCCGGCTTCGGAAGACCGACGGCGATCCCGGGAGCCCCCCGCGCTTTTTGCCGCCGCCCCCGCGGCGGGAGGCGCGCTCGGCCCTAGCCGCCTTTTGGAAGGACCACATCCAAAGGCCCCTGCCGGGGCGACTTTGGGAGCGGGAAGGGCACATTTACGCCCTGCCCGAAGGGCTTCCGAGTCTATCGGGGATCGCCGCCCCGGCCCCCGGCCTCTACCTCGGCCGGGCGCAAAAAGGGCGCTTTGTCCCCGCGAAGATGCTCGCGCTCGCGCTTCGGGCGGAGGAGGCGGGGCCCCGGTTCGAGCTCCCCCCCGAGGACCCCCGCGCGCTTGCCTTCGCGACCGGGGCGCCGGTTCCGGCCGAGGGGGCGGCGGGGTGGTACCTGGTCACCACCGCCGGGTTTCCGCTCGGCTTTGGTCTTTTGAAAGGCGGGGTGCTACGGCCCCGGCACGCCCGGCTCTAGGACCCCTGCCTCGGTGACGATCCGCCGGACCGGGACGTCCCAGGGATCGGTGGGGAGCCGGTCGAGGAGGAGGGCGCCCGGGATGAAGCCCACGGTGAGGGTGTCCTCCCGGAGCCTTTTCAAAAAGCGGTCGTAGTAGCCCTTCCCCTGGCCCAGGCGAAAGCCCCGGCGGTCGTAGGCGAGGGCGGGGACGACGACGGCATCCAGCACCTCGGGGGGCAAGGGCTCGCCTTCCGAGGGTTCCAGCACCCCGAACGCCCCCCGCTCGAGCCGGGTGGAGTAGGGGAGAACGAGGAGCGCCTCGCCCTCGACCCGGGGCAGGTAGAACGAGGTCGCGGGAAGCCTTTCCACGAGTCCGCGGGGGTCGGGCTCGCCAGGGAGGGGGGCGTAGAGGAGTACGTGCTTTTTGCCTTCGAGCGCCTCGGCCAGGTGGGGAAGCGCCTTTTTCTCGAAGGCGGCAAGGTCGAGCTCCCGTCGTACTTCCCGTGCCCAGCGCCTAAGGGTGGCTTTGGTCACGGGGTTAGTCTACCGATCGGCTCCTTGACACTCAAGTTGTTTGAGTGTCAAAATAGGGCCGCTATGCCGGTCTACGTCTACAAGGGGTTGGAGACGGGGAACTACTACGAGTTCGAGCAAAGCTTTCACGATGAGCCCTTGAAGGCGCACCCGGAGACGGGCGAGCCCTTGAAGCGGGTGATCCAGGCCCCGGCGATCATCTTCAAGGGCTCGGGCTGGCACAGCACCGACTACCGGAAGGGGAAGGACAAGTCCGAAACGAAGTCCGAGGGCGAGAAGAAGGGCGAGGACTGAAGCGCCCCTTCTTCCGCCCGGCCGCCCTGGGGGCGGCCTTTTTGTTAGGCTCGGAGCGTGAAGCTCGTCGTTCTCGCGAATCGCGAGCCCGTCCGCCGGGTGGGGGAGCGTTACGAGGTTGCCCTCGGGGGGCTCGCCGCCGCCCTGTACCCCGCGATCCAGGCCCGGGGCGGCGTCTGGGTGGCCTGGGGGCCCGGGGGCCAGGACGAGCGGATCGAGCTCCCCGGGCTCGTCGTCCGCCGGGTGCCGATCTCCGCGCGCCGGGTCGCGGGCTACTACCGGGGCTTTGCCAACCAGGCCCTCTGGCCGCTTTTCCACCTCTTTCTCGAGCACTTCCGGATCAAAAGGGGCTGGTGGCGGGACTACCGGGCGGCGAACGCGGCCTTCGCTAAAGCCGCTTTTCAAGAGGGCGGCCCGGACGCCCTTTACTGGGTGCACGACTACCATTTGGCGCTGGCCCCCGCCCTGCTCCGGGAGGCGGGCGCCCGGTGGGTCGGGATCTTCTGGCACATCCCATGGCCGCCGCTTGAGGTGCTCTCGGTGCTCCCGGAGGCGGAGGCGCTCGTTCGGGGGATGCTCGGGGCCGACCTCGTGGGCTTGCACACCCCGGACTACGTCGAGCGCTTCCTCGAAGCCGCCCGCGGGCTGCTCGGCGTCCGCGTGACGGAGGGCGGGGTCTGGTTCGGAGGGCGGTTCGTGCGGGTGGCGGCGTTCCCCATCGGGGTGGACGTCGCCGGGCTTCGGGACGCGCGGGAGCGGGTCCGGGAACGGGCGGCGGAGATCCGGGCGGCCTTTCCCGGGCGCCGGATCCTGGTGGGCGCCGACCGCCTCGACTACACCAAGGGGATCCCCGAGCGCATTCGAGGCTACCGGCGCTTCCTCGAGAAATACCCCGAGTGGGTGGGGAAGGTCGTCTTCCTTCAGCTCACCGCCCCGAGCCGCGAGTCGGTGCCCGCCTACCGGGGGCTTAAATCCCGGCTCTTTCGCCTCGCCGAGGCCACCGAGCGGCGCTTTCCCGGTGCCTTCGTCCACCGCTACGCGGCGCTTTCCCGGGACGAGCTCCTCGCCCACTTCGCGGCTGCCGAGCTTACCCTGGTCACCCCGCTTCGCGACGGGATGAACCTGGTGGCGATGGAGTACGCTCTGGTCTCGGAAGGCCTACCCCTCCTTTCCCGTTTCGCCGGCGCCGCCCGCTACTTAAAGGGCGCTTTTCCGGTGAACCCCTACGATCCCGAGGGGCTCGCCGACGCGCTCGCCGAAGCCCTCGTGCTTTCCCAGGCCGAGCGTAGGGCGCGCCGGACCGAGCTCCTCGCTTCGGTGCAGGGACTCGATGTCGGGAACTGGACCGAGGGGTTTTTGGAGGCGCTCTCGAAATGAAGCCGCCGGTGGTTCAAAACCCGGTCTTCCTCCTCGACTACGACGGCACCCTGGCTGAGATTGCGCCCCGGCCCGAGGCCGCCCGACCCTACCCCGGCATGCCCGAGCTCCTTTACGCCCTTTCCCGCCGTTATCCGGTCTACCTGGTCACCGGCCGGCGGGTCCGGGACCTCGAGGCCTTGCTCGGGCCCCTTCAAATCCCGGTCTTCGGCGTGCACGGGGCCGAGGAAGGGGTGCTCGGGGGGCCGGTGCGGACGCGGGTCGGCGGGGAGGCCTACGGGGTGCTCGCCGGGCTGTGGGACCGGATTCCCGAGGTCCCGGGGCTCCGGGTCGAGAACAAAGGGACGGCCCTTGCCCTCCACTACCGCGGGGCCACCAATGATGAGGCGGTGAAGCGAGCGCTTCGGTCCTTCCTCGAGGGGTTGCCTCAGGAGCTCGAGGTGCTTTGGGGAAAGAAGGTGGTCGAGATCAAACCGAAGGGCGCCACCAAGGGAGCGGTGGCCCGGGAGGTCGCCGCCCGTCATCCCGGGCGCACTCCGGTCGCGATCGGCGACGACACCACCGACGAGACGATGTTCGCCGCGCTTCCCGAGGGGATCACGGTCAAGGTGGGGCCGGGGCCGAGCGCGGCCCGCTGCCGGCTCGCCGGGGTTCCTGAGGTGGTGGCCTACTTAAAGCAGTACCTCGAGCGCGACGAAGACGAGCATCCCTAGGCTCACGAGCACGTTTGCCTGGAAGAAGGCGAGGTCCACCTTGGAAAGGTCGTCGGGCTGGACCAGCCGGTGCTCAAAAAGGAGCACCGACCCGACGTAGACCACGCCGAGGTAGTACCAAAGGGAGAGCCCGGCGGTGATTCCGGTGGCGAGGAAGAAGAGCCAGGCGGCGAGGTGGGTGAGGCGGGCGAGGGCGAGGGCCTGCGGGATTCCGAAGCGCGCCGGGGCCGAGTGCACGCCGTGGGCGCGGTCGAAGGCGTAGTCCTGGGTGGCGTAGAGGATGTCGAAGCCGGCGATCCAAAGCCCGACTGCCGCCCAGAGCAGGTAGGTGGCGGGCTCGAACCGGCCGGTGACCGCGATCCAGCCCCCGGCCGCCGCGGCCCCGATCACCAGGCCGAGCCAGTAGTGGCAGGTCCAGGTAAAGCGCTTGGTGTAGGAATAGAAAGCGAGGAAGAAGACCGCCACCGGCAGGAGCCTCGCGGTGAGGGCGTTCAGGTTGAAGGCCG
>JALSJG010000276.1 GCA_026989475.1 Thermaceae bacterium
TCGAGCCCCTCGCCCTCGGCCCGGACCCGGATCCGGTAGGCGCCCCCGAGCACGCTTTTTGCGAGCTCGGGCACCGAGCCCACGAGCTCCATCCGCCCCTTTCGGAATAGCCCCACCCGGTCGGTGATCGCCTGGACCTGGTGGAGGAGGTGGGAAGAAAGCAGCACGGTGAGGCCCCGTTCTTTGAGCGAGCGGATCAGGTGTAAAAACTCGTGGGCCGCTTGGGGGTCGAGGCCGAGGGTGGGCTCGTCAAGGATCACGAGCTCGGGCTCCTTGAGCAAAACGTCGGCGAGCCCGAGCCGTTGCTTCATGCCCCGGGAATAGGTGCGTACCGGCCGGTCGGCGGCATCAAGCAGTCCCATCTGATCGAGGAGCTCCTCGATCCGGGCTTCGATCGCCGCTCCCCGCAGGCCGTTGAGCTCCGCGGTGTAGCGGAGGTTTTCCCGGCCCGAGAGCTCGTCGTAAAACCCCACCGTGTCCGGAAGGTAGCCGACCCGGCGCTTCACTTTCAGCGGCTCCCGCACGGGATCGCGGCCCAGCACCCGGACGCTGCCCCGGGTGGGCTCGGTGAGGCCGAGGAGCATGAGGATGGTGGTGGTCTTCCCCGAGCCGTTCGGCCCCAGGATGCCGAAGACCTCGCCCCGCTCGACCACGAGGTTGAGGTCCTCGACCGCCACCAGCCGGCCGTAGCGCTTGGTGAGGCCTTGGGTCTCGATCGCCGCCATCATCGCCGCCCGAAGCGTGCCACCGCGAGCGCCAGCACGCCGAGCGCCACCGCAACCAGCCCCACGCCGACGATGCCCCACATCGTCGAGGTCAGCACGGTGATGCGGAAGTCGGCGGACTCGGAGGTGCCGTTTTTGGGCTTGGCGGTGATCGTCACCATGTAGTCGCCGGCGATCGCCTTGGCCGAGGGCTTGATCTTGGCGGTCACCTCGGCCTGTTCGCCCGCGGGGATCGAGGGGATCGTCTTGGGCTCGAAGGTGACCTCCCAGCCCGAGGGCTCGAAGGAGGAGAGCTCGACGCTCTTCGCCTCGGCGCTGCCGCGGTTTCGGACCACCAGCTTCAAGGGGGACTCGCGGCCGGCGTAGGCGCGGCCCGAGAGCCGCCCGTCGGGGGTGGTGAGGGTGAGCTCGGGGCGGCCGGTGACGATCGCCTTGAGCTCGAGGCTCGCCTTCGCGGCCCCGGCGCGGGCGGTGACCCGGATCGCGTACTCGCCGGCCTGCACCTTGGGCGGAGGGCTGACCTCGATGTCGAGGTTCTTGGTCTCGCCCGCCTTGATCGGGAGCGTGGTCACCTCCTGGCCGGAAAACTGCGGCTTGAAGACCACTTCAAACCCCTGGGGTGCGTCGGCCTCGAGGCCGACGAGGAGGTCCTGGTCGGACTCGTTTTTGAGCGTCGCCCGGTAGCGGAAGGTGGTGGTGGGGGTGCCCTTTAAGACCGGGAGCTCGACCTCGAGCTTCAACGAGGGCGGGAGGACCTTGCCCACGGTGAGGACGATGGGGAGCTCGCTTTTCGCCGTGCTGCCCTCGGCGACGACGGTCATCGGGTAGCGGCCCTCCTTCACCCCTTCGGGGACCTCAACCCGGAGGGTGAGGCTCTCGCGGGCGTCGGGGGCGAGGAAGGCGGCCTCGACGACCCGCCCGTTGCCGAGGAAGGCTACGGTCCAGTCCCCGGGAGCGCCCTCAACCCGGAGCTTTACGTATTGGGGGGGGAGGCCGAAGTTCTTGAGCTCGAGCGAGAGGTTGACCACCTCCCCCGCCTTGACCGTGAGGGCGGGGTATGGGGTACCGACGACCAGCCCTTTGTAGTCCACCTTGCCCTGCGCAAAGGCGACCGCGAACGCCAGCAAAAGGCCCGCGAGTCTCCGCATCGTTCACCTCCTCTAACGCGCTAAAGTACCCCTAAGGCCGATTTAAATATATGAAGCGCGGACACGCAAGCTCCCGCGGCTCCGGAAAGCGCTTGCTTACTCCGGCTCCCTGAGCACCGCACCCCGGGAGGCGTTCGTCACCAGCGCCCGGTAGCGCTTCAGCCAGGAACCGTTCACGGGCTTTTTAAGGGGCTTAAAGCGCGCCCGTCGCCTTGCGAGTTCCGCCTCGTCCACGAGCAGGTCCACCTTGCCCTCGACGAGGTCGATCGCGATGAGGTCGCCCTCCTCGACCAGACCGATCGGCCCGCCCTCGGCGGCCTCGGGGGAGACGTGGCCGATCGCCGCGCCCCGGGTGCCGCCGGAGAAGCGCCCGTCGGTGATGAGGGCCACCGAGTCGCCGAGCCCCATGCCCACGAGCGCCGAGGTGGGGGCGAGCATCTCCCGCATCCCGGGTCCGCCCTTCGGCCCTTCGTAGCGGATCACCACTACGTCACCAGGCTGGATCTTTCCGCCGTTGATCGCGGCCTGGGCTTCCTCTTCGGAGTCGAAGACCCGAGCCGGTCCGGTGTGACGCATCATCTTGGGCTCGACCCCGGCGGTCTTCACCACCGCTCCCTCGGGCGCTAGGTTCCCAAAAAGAATGCGCAGCCCCCCCTTTTCGTCGTAGGGGTTTTCCAGCCGTCGAATGACCCGGTCATCGCGAATCTCGAAATCGCCCTCCTCGAGCACCTCCCCGAGCGTCTTGCCCTGCACGGTCATGGCCTCGAGCCTCAAGTAGCCCCCGCGGGCGAGCTCCTTCAAAATCGCGTGGATGCCCCCCGCGCGTTCGAGGTCCTCCATGTGGTAGGCGGAGCTCGGGGCGATCTTGGAAAGCGTCGGGGTGGTGCGGCCGATCTCGTCGAGGCGCTCGAGGGGGAAGGGGATGCCGGCCTCTTCCGCCGCCGCCAAGGTGTGGAGCACGGTGTTGGTCGAGCCCCCCATGGCCACGTCGAGCCGGAATGCGTTCTCGAAGGAAGCGAGGGAGACGATGTCCCGGGGCTTTAAGTCCTCGAAAGCGAGCTCGACCACACGGTAGGCCGCTTTCCTCTTAAGCTCCTCGCGGCGGGGGTCCTCGGCTAGGATCGTGCCATTCCCGGGAAGGGCGAGGCCCAGGGCCTCGAGCAGCGAGTTCATGCTGTTGGCGGTGAAGAGCCCGGAGCACGAACCACAGCCGGGGCAGGCGTAGGTCTCGATCTCCTTGAGGTCTTCCTCCGTGATCTCTCCTTTCTTCAGCTGCCCCAGGGCTTCGAACACGCTGACCAGGTCCACCACTCGGCCCGAGGAGGGGAGCACCCCCGCCCGCATCGGCCCGCCGGAGACGAAGATCGAGGGGATGTTGACCCGGAGGGCGGCCATCAGCATCCCGGGCACGATCTTGTCGCAGTTGGGGATAAAGATCGCGGCGTCGAAGGCGTGGGCGGTCAGCATGGTCTCGACGCTGTCGGCGATCAGCTCCCGAGAGGGGAGACTCCAGCGCATCCCCTCGTGGCCCATGGCGATGCCGTCGTCCACCCCGATGGTGTTGAACTCGAAGGGAACGCCTCCGGCCTCACGGATATAGCGTTTGATGCTCTCGACGAACTCGCGCAGGTGGGCGTGGCCGGGGACGATGTCCACGTAGGAGTTCACTACCGCGATGAAGGGTTTTTCGAAGTCGGACTCGCGCTCGATTACCCCGGTGGCCCGAAGGAGCGAGCGGTGGGGGGCACGATCGGTTCCTTTCTTGATCCGGTCGCTCCTCATGTCCCGTCCTCCCAGGTTGCGACTTTTCCGGAAAACTTTCCGGGATTCCCCTTGAGGATCCGTACGAGCGCCCGGGCGCTCTCCTCAGGGCTGAGCAGGACCCCTTGTTCCCGGTAGCCACGGAAGACCCGGTGCAGGACCTCGGCGGCCCCGCCCTCGGCGGCGCGGGCCTCCTCTTGCATCCGGGTCTCCACCACCCCGGGGCGGTAGACGAAGCTCGTGATCTCCGGCGCCTCGGCGGCGAGCTGGCGGGCAAGGTGTTCTTCGGCGGCCTTGGCCACGGCGTAGGCGCCGATGCCAGGAAGGTTCGACTCGGCCGCGCCGGAGCCGAAGAAGACCGCTACCCCACCCCCCGCCTGGATGAGCTCGGGGACGGCGTACCGGGTGAGCTGGTAGCCGGCCTTGACGTTCGCCTCCATCACCTCGTCCCAGTGGGGCTCGGGGAGCTCCCAGAGAAACGGTCCGGGGTGCAATACCCCCGCGTTATGGATGAAGCCGGCGAAATTGCCGAGCTGCTTGGCCGCCCGAACCAGCCGGTCGGCCACTTCCGCGCGGGCGGCCGATCCCTCGACCGGGATCGCCTCGGTGCCGCGATCGCGCACCAAGGAAGCCACCTCGGCGAGGGGGGCGGCGTGGCGGGCGGAGAGCACGAGCCGGGCACCCTCTTCGGCGAGGATAAGGGCGAGCGCCCTTCCAATGCCGCGGGAGGCGCCGGTCAGGATCCAGGTGGTGTTCCTTAGTCTCATGCCCCGAGTGTATCCGGTGTAGGCTCGGAAGATGAACGCCCCGGTCGTGCTCGTGCCCCTCGATGGCATGGACGCAAGGCTTTTGCACCCGGTGGCGGCGAACGTGCTCGAGGTTTTCGGGCTAGTGGCCGCGGTCGGCGATCCGGCGGAGATCCCGGTGGAAGCCTTCGACCCCACAAGAGGTCAGTACCGGGCGGCGGCGGTGCTTTCCTTTTTGAAGCCTTGCTGCCCGGAGGCGAAAAGGGTGGTGGGGGTGACCGCGGCGGACCTCTTTGAACCCGGGCTCAACTTCGTCTTCGGCCTCGCCGAGCGGCCGGGCAGGGCGGCGGTGGTGAGCGCCCACCGCCTACTTACTCGGGATGGGCGGCGCTTCCTCGCCCGGCTGATGAAAGAGGCAAACCACGAGCTCGGGCATACCTTCGGACTCGGGCACTGCCCCGAGCCTACCTGCGCGATGCGCTTTTCCAACTCGGTGGTCGAGGTGGACGAGAAGGGGCGGTTTTTCTGCCCCCGCTGCCGGGCCCTTTTGGTGGAGGCTCTAAAGCGCCTTTAGGACCGCTTTGGTGAAGGCCTCGGTCCCGGCCGTGCCGCCGAGGTCGGGGGTGGGGGCGGTCTTTAGGGCCGTTTCCACCGCTTGCTCGACGCGCTGGCCGAGTTCGGGGAGCTCGAGCGCGTAGGCAAGGAGCATCCCGGCGGAGAGGATGGCGGCGGCGGGGTTCGCCCGGCCCTTCCCGGCGATATCCGGCGCCGAGCCGTGGACCGGCTCGAAGACCGGGGTCTTTTCCCCCAGCGAGGCCGAGGGCAAGAGCCCGAGCGAGCCCGGGAGCACCGAGGCCAGGTCGGAGAGGATGTCGCCGAAGAGGTTCCCGGTGAGCACCACGTCGAAGCGCTGGGGCCGGGTGACGAGGTGCATCGCCATCGCGTCCACGTACTGGTGCTCGGTCTCGACCTCGGGGTAGTCCTGGGCCACGTCCTCGACCACCTTGCGCCAGAACTCGCTGACCTCGAGCACATTCGCCTTGTCCACGCTCACAAGGCGCTTTTTCCGCTTCATGGCCGCCTCGAAGGCCACCCGCGCCACCCGCTCCACCTCGGGCCGCGTGTAGCGCATGGTGTTATAGGCCTCGTCGTCGGTGATGCCCCGGGGGGTGCCGAAGTAGATCCCCCCGGTGAGCTCGCGCACGATCAGGAGGTCCACCCCCCGGGCGAGCTCGGGACGAAGGGGGGAGAGGGCCTCAAGCCCCGCCATCACCTTGGCCGGGCGCAGGTTGGCAAAAAGGCCGAGGGTTTTCCGAAGAGCCAAAAGGCCGGTCTCGGGGCGCTTTTCCCGGGGAAGCGCGTCCCACTTGGGGCCACCGATCGCGCCGAGGAGCACCGCGTCGGCTTCGAGCACGCCCCTTTTCGTCTCCTCGGGGAAGGGCTCGCCAAACCGGTCGGTCGCCTCGCCGCCGAAGGCGAAGCGCTCGAAGACGAGCCCAAGCCCTTCGGCCTCGTCCAGGGCCTCTAAGACCCGAACCGCCGCCTCGGTGACCTCGGGGCCGATGCCGTCGCCGGGAAGGAGGGCGATCTTGGGCATGGGATGGTTTTACCAGATGGGAGGTGGGTGGTGGGAGCCAAGCCTTTTATTGCCCACCGCCTCCGTATTCCCCTTGTTTTCCGGGCCCCGCCCGGCGCGCGTCCATCGCCCGGATTTTGTCCATCGCCTCTAAGAGCACCTCGAGGGGGTCGTAACGCCCCTCGAGGAAGGCCTCGCGGACGGCCTCGGGAAGGAAGACGGGGATCACCCGCTCCCCCGCTTTGAGCTCCATTTTCTCGAGGTCGATCACCAGCTCGGTCTCGGGGGCTCTCTCCACCAGGGCGAAGAGGTAGCCGAGGTCCTCCGGCGCCACGGTCACCGCCACCAGGCCGATCTGGGTGGCGTTTCCGAAGAAGATCTCGGCGAAGGACTCGCCCACGAGCGCCTCGAACCCCGCCCGCTTGATCGCCTGGGGCGCGTGCTCCCGGGAGGAGCCGGAGCCGAACCCGGCCTCGACCAGCATGATCCTGGCCCCGGCGAAGCGGGGGTCGTTCAAGGGGTGGTCCTTGGGGTTTTTCTTTTCGTCGTAACGCTCGTCGTAAAAAAGCGCCTCGCCCAGTCGGTCGAAGGTCACCGTCTTCAAAAACCGCGCGGGCACGATCCGGTCGGTGTCGATGTCCCGTCCGCGGATCGGGACCGCCCTGCCCTGGATGCGTTTAATCGGCGGCATCTTCTCCTCCAATCCCGAAGACCTCGCGGGGGTCGGCGATGTGGCCGGCGACCGCGCTCGCCGCCACCGTGAGGGGGCTTGCCAGCACGGTGCGGCCGGTGGGGCTTCCCTGCCGGCCCTTGTAGTTACGGTTGGAGGCGCTGATCGCGAGCTCGTCGCCAACCAGGCGGTCGGGGTTCATCGCCAGGCACATCGAGCAGCCGGGCGCCCGCCATTCAAAGCCGGCCTCGCGGAAGACGTCGGCGATCCCCTCGCGGTGGGCGGCTTCGGCGACGAGCTGGCTTCCCGGGACCACCAGCGCCCGGACCCCCTTCGCTACCTTCCTACCCTTCAGGTACCTCGCCACCTCCCGGAGGTCGGAGAGCCGGGCGTTGGTGCAGCTTCCCAGGAAGGCGACGTCCACCTTGACGTCGGTGAGTTTTTGCCCCGGGGTGAGCTTCATGTAGCGAAGGGCATCCTCGACCTGGGCCCGCTCGGACTCCGGGAACTCGACGGGGTCGGGCACCCGGCCGTCCACCGGGGCCGATTGCCCGGGGTGGACCCCCCAGGTGACGGTGGGGGCGATCGCCTCGCCTCGGATCTCGACCCGGTCGTCGTAGTGGGCGTTGGGATCGGAGGCGAGGGCCTTCCACTCGGCTACCGCCCGTTCCCAGTCCTCGCCTTTTGGGGCGTAGGGGCGGCCTTTCAGGTAGGCGAAGGTGGTCTCGTCGGGGTTCACGTACCCCACCCGGGCA